>JACMOF010000576.1 GCA_014378155.1 Caulobacter sp.
CCGAAACCACTTCGCTCGAAAAATGCTCTAGCCCGTCTGACCGCGCACTCGCCCGCATGAGCGGAACCAGCCTCGCGGCCCCGGCGCGCAAAGGCGCCCAGGCCTCAGCCCACCTTGGCGGACGCGTCCTCCGTCTCGCCCAAGCTCCTGGCCAGGGCCAGGATTTGGCGGCGTTGATGCAGGGGGATCTTCGGCACCAGGGTGGCCAGCTCGACCCCCTCGCTCGACATCATGAACCGCTGCAGGCTCTTCGTACGGCGCTCGTCGTGCATCTGCTCGTCGGTGGCGTTAGCCAGATCGACGACCGACAGGCCCTCGAAGAACCAAGCGACCGAAGCCTGCAGGGTCACGGCGATACCATAGAGCTTGGAGGCGCTGACCCGATTAGCGCCACGCTCGTATTTCTGAAGTTGCTGGAAGGTGATGCCAACGCTCTCGGCCAGTTGGGTCTGGCTCAGGCCCAGCGATTTGCGGCGCATGCGCACCCGCGCGCCCACGTGGATATCGACGAGGTGAGGTTCGTGATCGGCGGCCAAAGGCGTCTCCTCGGTCGGAGACACAACAGGCCTCCTTTCGCTTAGACGCCGGGGACGGGGCGCCCCCTCAAGCCAAGGTGGTTATTTTCTGTATACCGTGTTGTTTGGTCACAGGCCGATGTCGCTAGCCAAGCGGCTTTTGAGCCGGCGGACGGGTCACGGCGGCCACCGCGTGGTCGGCGTCGCTGGCCTGGCGCAGGGCGCGGAGGTCTTCGCTGATCCGGAAGATGGCGACGTAGAATTCGCAGAAGGCGCGCCAGAGCAGCACCATGGCCGCGGCGACCAGCAGGCCAGCGATCAGCACTGGGAAAGCCAGCAGCAGGGATTGTGGGCCAGGCTCCTTGAGGGCTAGGCCGACGGCGGCGCCCACCACGGAAAAGGCGAACAGCGCCACAACGCCCAGGCCCGCCCAGTAGATCAGATGGATCACCGGTCCCGTGACGAGCCGGTCGAACGTCAGCAGGTCCCAGAACAGACCGTTCGAGCCGCGCGCGTTGGATTTGTTGGCCGGAGCCATCCGACACCCCTCATGTCAGCGGAAACACACCCGCCCGGTAAGCTGCATCGCTAGCAGCGTGAAGCCGGCTCGGCAAAGCCCGGCGGGGGCCGGGCCCTCTATCGCCGCAGGCCTGGCTTATTGCGGCTTGGCGCCGGCCAGGGTGGCGTCGATCTGGGCCTTGGTAGCCGTGGTGGCGAGACTGCCGTCGGCGCCCGCGCTGAAGCTGGCCTTGGGCAGGGCAAACTTCTTCTCGCCGCTGGTCACGACCACATTGGTCGAACCGTCAGCGCCGGCCGATGCGCCAGAGATGACGCCCACCACGGCGCCGGAAGGATCCTTCACCGCCGAGCCGACCTTCAGGTCGAGGGCCACATTGGCCGAGGACGGCGTACCGGCCGCGTCGGCGTCAGCCGCCGTGGTCGAGGTCGTCGTGCTGCTCGTGGTGGATTGAGCCGGCGCGGTGGCCGAAGGCATGGCCGGCGCGGCGGGTGTCGCCTTGGCCGGGGCCGTCGTGGTGGTGGTCGATGAGGTCGTGGCTGGCGGCAGCTGCGTCGGATTGGTCGGCGCGGCCGGGGCCGTCGATTGGGCGAATGCAGCGCCAGCCAGCGAAAGCGTCGCGGCGGCGGCGAACATGGCGATCTTGGTCTTCATGGTTTTGCGCTCCGTCTTGCAGGCCCCCGCCTTGCCAAACAAAACGCGACCTAATCAGTCACGGTTCCGAAATAGTCGGTAACAGAGCGTGACCATTTCGCGGCGAAATGTGGCGGCCTGAGGTTGAGCGCCACAATCTGGATAGGGCGTTGGGTTGGGACGGGGAGGCGCGCATGCGCGCGTCCCCGATCGTGGAGCGGCGATCGCCCCTAAACCATGCCCACCGTGCGCAGACGCGCACGCGGATGGATCTCGTTCTGGCTCATCACCACGGTCTGGCCGCGGAAGCGCTCGATGATCGAACGCACATAGGGCCGCACGCCGGGGCTGGTCAGCAGCACGGCGCTGTCGCCGCCCATGGCCGCCTGGTCGAAGGCGTCGCGGACGCCGCGGATGAAGTCCTGCAGTCGCGAAGGGGCCAGGGCCAACTGCTTGTCCTCGCCCGGACCAACCAGGGCCTCGGCGAAGGCCTGCTCCCATTCGGCCGACAGGGTGATGATCGGCAAGCTGCCATCCTCGCCGCGATTGGACCAGCACAGCTGACGCCCCAAACGGGCGCGCACCTGCTCGACCAGCTGGGTCACCGAGGCGGTGTGCGGCGCCGCCTCGCCGATCCCTTCCAGGATCTGCGGCAGGTCGCGGATCGACACGCGTTCCTTGAGCAGGGCCTGCAGCACGCGCTGGATGGTGGTGGCGCTGACCACCGAGGGGATCAGGTCGTCGACCAGCTTCTTCTGGCCCTCCGGCAGGTCCTTCAGCAGCTTCTGCACCTCGGCGTAGGAGAGCAGGTCGGTCATGTTCTCCTTGAGGATCTCGGTCAGGTGCGTGGTCAGCACGGTGGCCGGATCGACGATGGTGTAGCCGCGGAAGGTGGCCTCCTCGCGCATCGCCTCTTCCACCCAGGTGGCGGGCAGGCCAAAGGCGGGTTCGCGCACGTGCTCGCCGGGCAGCTCCACCTGGCCGCCGCGCGGGTCCATGGCCATCAGGCAGCCCAGCCGGACCTCGCCGGCCCCGGCCTCCATCTCCTTGATGCGGATCGCGTAGCCCTGGTTGGCCAAGCGCATGTTGTCGAGGATGCGCACGGGCGGCATCACGAAGCCAAACTCGGTGGCCAGGGTCTTGCGCAGGGCGCGGATCTGGTCGGTCAGCTTGCGGCCGTCCAGGTCGTTGATCAGGGTCAGCAAGCCGTAGCCCAGCTCGATCTTGACGTCGTCTATGGCCAGGGAGGCGCTGATTGGCTCCTCCTCCGGCTCGGCCGAGCCCTCGGCCAGGGCGGCCATGGCGGCGGGGTCGAGCGGCTTGGGCTGCTTGGCCGTCATGGCGCGGCGATAGGCCAGATAGCCCGACCCGATCGACAGGGCGGCGAACGGGATGATCGGCATGCCCGGGATCAGGGCGATGACGCCGGACGAGGCCGAGACCATGCCGAGGGCCACCGGGTTCATGGCCAGCTGGGTAATCAGGGCGGCGTTGGCGCTGCCTTCGACGCCGGCCTTGGAGACCACCAGGCCGGCGGCGATCGAGATGATCAGGGCCGGGATCTGACTGACCAGGCCGTCGCCGATGGTCATCAGGGTGTAGCTGGCCGAGGCCTCGCCGATCGGCATCTTGTGCTGGACGACGCCAATGAGAATGCCGCCGATGATGTTGATGGCGGTGATGATCAGGCCGGCGACGGCGTCGCCCTTCACGAACTTGCTCGCGCCGTCCATGGCGCCGAAGAAGGTGCTTTCCTGCTCCAGATCCTTGCGGCGCTGCTTGGCGGTGTCCTGGTCGATCAGGCCGGTCGACAGGTCGGCGTCGATGGCCATCTGCTTGCCGGGCATGGCGTCGAGCGTGAAGCGGGCGGCGACTTCGGCGATCCGGCCCGAACCCTTGGTGACGACCATGAAGTTGACCACCACCAGGATGATGAAGACGATCACCCCGATGACGAAATTGCCCTGCATCATCAGGTTGCCGAACGCCGCGATCACCGCGCCGGCCCCGTGCGAGCCTTCCTGGCCATGGCCGAGGATCAGGCGCGTCGAGGCGATGTTCAGCCCCAGCCGGTAGAGGGTGGCGACCAGGAGCACGGTCGGGAACGAGGTGAATTCCAGCGGCTTCTTGATCAGCACCGCAGTCATCAGGATCAACACCGAGCCGGTCAGCGAAATGGCCAGCAACAGGTCCAGCACCATCGCCGGGACGGGGATGATCAGCAGGACGATGATGCCGACGATGCCCAGGGCCAGGCCCATTTCGCCGCGCAGGATCCCCGCCCACAGCGAGCTGGCGCTGGGCATGGAAGAGGCGGTCTTGGGGACGGCGGCGTCAGCCATGCAGATCCTGGGTCCGGTGGAGGCCCCGATCGCGATGAAGCGATTTGCGGGGGGCCGCCACGTCCTTAGTGAAAGTTAGCCATGTCGGGCGCCGGACCGATGGTCGCGGCCTTCCGACAGGGCCGGCGAACTCGACGGCTAGGCGGCGTTGGTCACGCCGCCCTGGGGCGCGGGTACGGCGACGCCGGCCTCGGAATATTCCTTCAGCTTGTTGCGCAAAGTGCGGATCGAGATGCCCAGGATGTTGGCCGCGTGCGTGCGATTGCCCATGCAGTGGTCCAGGGTGTCGATGATCAGGGTCTGCTCGACCTCGGCCACCGTCGAGCCGACGAAGGTGCGCGAGATGGCGTCGGCCGCCATCTGGGCGCCGCGGGCGACCAAGGTGTCGGGGGCCGGGGCCAGGGGCTGGCCATCGGGCAGGCGGATGGCGAATTCCTCGATCTCCGAGCCCGGCGACAGCAGCACCGCGCGGTGCATGGCGTTTTCCAGTTCCCGCACATTGCCCGGCCAGCGGTGGGCGATCAGCCGACGCTTGGCCTCGGCCGAGATCGGCTTTTCGGCGACGCCATTGGCGGCCGAATACTTCTTCACGAAGTGCTCGCACAGGGTGATGACGTCGCCCGGACGCTCGCGCAGCGGCGGAAGGCGCAGGTTCACGACGTTGAGGCGATAGAGCAGGTCCTCGCGGAACGAGCCGTCCTTCACCGCAGCCGTCAGGTCGCGGTTGGAGGTGGCCAGGATGCGGATATCGACCTTCACCGGCTTGGAGCCGCCGACCCGGTCGATCTCGCGCTCCTGAATGGCCCGCAGCAGCTTGGCCTGCAGGCGGGTGTCCATCTCGCTGATTTCATCGAGCAGCAGCGTGCCGCCATTGGCTTCCTCGAACTTGCCGATCCGGCGGGCCAGGGCGCCGGTGAAGGCCCCCTTCTCATGGCCGAACAGTTCGCTCTCCAGCAGGTTTTCGGGGATGGCGGCGCAGTTGACGCTGATGAACGGCGCCTTGGCCCGACGCGACTTGGCGTGGACATAGCGGGCCATGACCTCCTTGCCCGAGCCGCTTTCGCCGGTGATCAGGATCGAGGCTTCTGACGCCGCCACCTGGTCGGCCAGGCGGATGACGTCGCCCATGGCCGGATCGCGGACGATCATCGGACGGTTGTCGTCGGTGACGGCGGCTAGCACGGCGGCGATCAGCTCGGCGTCCGGCGGCAACGGGATGAACTCTTTCGCCCCGGCCTTGATCGCGGCGGCTGCCTTGACCGGATCGGCGTCGACCCCGCAGGCCACGACCGGCACCCGGATCCGCTCGGACTCGTTGGCGGCGATCATGCCGGCGATGTCGAGCGTGTAGTCGACCATCAGCAGATCGGCTCCCTGCCCGGCGCGCAGCGCATGCGTAGCCGCTTCCGTGGTCTCGACATGCGAGACCTTGGCCCCGGTGTTCATCGCCATCTTCACGGCGACCGAGAGCTGTCCGTTCAGTTTTCCGACGACCAGGAGGCGCATCGTTTTCTCTCCGTTGGGGCTTTGCCGCCCCTAACCCCGCTGAAGAAGGGGCAGTGCAACTGTTTAAGCGGTAGTCGACGTCGCTTGGCCTTAGCCGGCGGCGTCGCCGTCCTTGATGATTTCCGTCATGGTCACGCCCAGGCGCTCGTCGACGACGACGACCTCGCCGCGCGCCACCAGGCGGTTGTTCACATAGATGTCGATCGCCTCGCCGACCTTGCGATCGAGCTCCAGGATGCTACCGGCCGTCAGCTGCAGCAGCTGCGCCACCGACATGTGGGCCCGGCCCAGCACTGCGGAGATGTTGACGGGGACGTCGAACACCGGCGCCAGGTCCGCCGCGATCTTGTCGGACATCTCGACCGGCATTTCGGAGGCCAGCATGCTGCCGCCGAATTCGTCGAGGGTGAGATTGTCTTCGGACATCGGGGTCAGCTTTCGCTAGCGGGAAGCAGGGGTTCGGCGTGGAGACCCTCGGCCGCGATGGCGGCTTCGAGGGCCTTTGTGACGCGGGCGGCCGCGTCTGCGGGGTTGAAGGCCGCGCGCCCGTCACCCCAGTCGAGGAGGAAGGCGGCGGGCGGGAAGTGGGGGTCGGCCCTCGCCAGGATCTGGCCGGGATAGCCAATGGCGTGGGCCGTGGTCTCCAAGGCCGCCTGAGTGCGCTCGACCAGATGCGGGGCGACGCGGACAGTCAGTTTCGGACTGGCCTCGACCTCGCGGGCCAAGGCGACCAGGGCCGCCTGGGTTGGGGCCTGCGGGAACTGGTCCAGGGCTGCGTCGGCGATGGCCCGGCCGCAGGCCAGGGCCAGCATCGCCGAGCCTTCGCGGTGCTCGTGGGCCACGGCGGTCAGGGTGGAGAAGGCCTCGTGCACGACCTGACCAACCTGGGCCAGGGCGGCGGCGGCCTCGCGCTCAGCGGGGGCCACGGCCGACTGCTCGCCCTCGGCGAAGGCCTGGGCCTTGGCGGCTTCCAGCTCTTCCAGCGTGAAGTTCTTCTGCACGCGAACCGGCGCGCTCATGCCGCCGCGATCGTCGAACACGGTGTCGAAGGCGAAGCGCTTGTGGGGGATGTCGGTCATTCAGCCATCTCCCTAGTAGATCAGTTCGTCTTCGGCGCCGGCCCCGGCCAGCATGATCTCGCCCTTGGCGGCCAGGTCCTTGGCGACCTGCACCATGGCGACCTGGGCCTGGTCGACGTCCTTCAGACGCACCGGGCCCATGCTCTCCATGTCTTCGCGCATGATCTTGGAGGCGCGTTCCGACATGTTGGAGAAGAACATCTCGCGCAGCTTGTCCGAGGCGCCCTTCAGGGCCAGGGCCAGTTGTTCCTTGCCCGTGGCGCGCAACAGGGTCTGGACGCCGCCCGGGTCGAGCTTCGAAAGGTCCTCGAACACGAACATCAGGGCGCGGATGCGCTCGGCGGCCTCGCGGTTGCGCTCTTCCAGGGCCGCGATGAACCGGGCCTCGGTCTGGCGGTCGAAGTTGTTGAAGATCTCGGCCATCATCTCGTGGCTGTCGCGCTTGGAGGTGCGCGCCAGGTTCGACATGAATTCGGTGCGCAGGGTCTGCTCGATCTTGTCGAGGATCTCGCGCTGCACCGGCTCCATCCGCAGCATGCGGGTGACGCATTCCAGGGCGAAGTCCTCAGGCAGGGACGCCAGAACGCGCGCGGCGTGGTCGGACTTCACCTTCGACAGAACCACGGCGACGGTCTGCGGATATTCGTTCTTCAGATAGTTGGCGAGCACCGCCTCGTTCACATTGCCCAGCTTGTCCCACATGGTGCGACCCGCCGGACCGCGGATCTCCTCCATCAGCTGGTCGACCTTCTCCGGCGGCATGAAGGCCGACAGCAGGCGCTGGGTTTGTTCGTAGGAGCCCATGATTGCGCCGGTCGAGCTCATGCCCGAGACGAATTCGACCAGCAGCTCCTCGACGACCGACGCCGAGATCGAGCCCAGGCCGGCCATGGCCTGTGAGACTTCCTTGATTTCCTCGTCGTCCAGGGCTTCCCAGATCGCGGTGTGGTCCTCACCCAGGGCGAGCAGCACGATCGCGGCCTTCTCGGGCCCGGACAGCTTCTTGACGTCGGTGATCGCGCCCTTGGCCATTATTCGGACTCGTGCAGCCAGGTGCGCAGGATCGCGACGGACTCGTCAGGATGTTTTTCGACGAACTCCGACACCCGCTTGATCGACGAGGCCTTCACCTGGCCCTCGATCTTGGCGATGTCGATCCGGTTGTCCATGTCGCTGGCCGGACCGGCGATGGCGATCGCCTCGCCCGACTGGTCGATGACCACTTCCTGGGTCGAACCGTCAGAGAGGGTGACCATGCGGGTCACCTGCGGTCCGTTCAGGGCCATGCCCAGCGGGGTTGGCGGAGGACCCATCAGGCTCTTGAGGAACGGCCGCACCGCGAAGAGCAGGATCAGCAGCGCCACGACCGCTAGCACGCCGAGTTCGGCGATCCGCATGATGTCGTTCTTGTCAAAGCCCGCCATCAGGCCGGCCTTGCCCAGACCCTGGTCCTCGGGTTGCGGGAAGGGGACGTTGACCAGGGAGACCTGGTCGCCGCGCGCGGCGTCGTAACCGACCGCGGTCTTCACCATCTGGTCCAGCTTCGCCATTTCCTCGGCGCTGCGCGGGGTATAGGCGCCCAATTTGCCGTTCTTGCCCGCGGGGGCGGTCATTCCGTCAATGGCCACCGACACAGCCTGCTTGGTCACCTGACCCGGCTCCTGGACGGTGGTCTTGGTGGTTTCGCCGATCTCGTAGTTGGTCACGCTCTCGTTGCCGGCAGACTTGGAGCCCAGCGGCTGGAAGCCGTTCGGGGTCTGGCCGGGGATGTTCTGGGTCGAGGTGACGCCGCCGTTGTCGTCGTTCTTGTTCTCGCTGGCGCTGTTCTCGTTGGTGCTTTCCGAGCGGATGACCTGGCCGTCCGGGTCGAACTTGCGCTCCTGCATGGTGACCCGGCTCAGGTCCAGATCGGCGGTGACCTTGACGCGCGCCTTGCCCTGACCGAGCACGCCGTCGAGCATGTCCTGCACCGTCTTTGCGATGCGGGCCTCGGCCTCGCTCTTGGCGTCCTGGGCGGCCTTGCCAGCCAGGCTGTCGTTATTGCCGGCAGACAGGGTCTTGCCGTGCTGGTCCATCACGCCGACGGCTTCGGGCTTCATGCCCGAAACCGAACCGGCCACCAGGTTCTGGATGGCGCGGACCATGTCGGCCGAGGGCTCGCGGCCCATGCTGATGCTGACGGCGGCGGTCGGTTGAGCGGCGTCTTCCTCGAAGAGCTGGCGCTTGGGCATGACCAGGTGGACGCGGGCGGCGCGCACGCCGTCCCAGCCCTGGATCGTGCGCTCGAGCTCGCCCTGCAGGGCGCGCTGGCGGTTCAGCTGCTGGACGAAGTCGGTCTGGCCCAGGGCGCTGCCGGTGTCGAAGATTTCGTAACCGACCGACCCGGAGGTCACGAGCCCCTTGGTAAAGATCAGCTGGCGGGCGGCGTTGACCTTGTCGCGGGCGACATAGATCGTCGAGCCGTCGCTCTTGGTCTCGTACTTGATGCCGGCGGTGTCGAGCGCCTGGGTGGCGGCGGCTGATTCCTTGGGATCGACATTGGACAGCAGCAGCTCATTAGGCTGCTTGCTCATCATCAGCATTACGGCCGCGATCACGGCGATCGCGCCAGCGGCGACGCCGATCAGGGCGGCCAGACGGCCGACGCCAAATCTCTGAATCGCGCTCAGGAATCTATCCAACCTACGCCCTGCCCCGAAAGAGCGTCCCGATAGGACGCCAGCTGCGCACCGAAGCACGCCGTCGCTAGGCAGGATTTACCCAGTGCAAGGTAAACGGGTCGTTTACAAAGGGCCCTGGCAAGCGCCGCCACAGGCGCCAAAAGGTCGCGGCCGCGCCCCAGGGGACGCGGCCGTTGATCTATCTCATGGAAGGCTGACAAGAGCCGAAGCCCTTGCACGCCATGGCCGTCCAGTCCCGCGGCTAGAGCATTTCCCGACCTGACTGCGTCAGGCCGTGAGCTCTAATCTTCTGTTTTGACGCATTTTTCTTCACGCGAACCGGAACCACTTCGCTCGAAAAATGCTCTAGCGGTACTGCTGAAGCCGGGTCGTCCGAAGACCCGCCAGACCGTGCCGTTCGATCGATTGCTGCCAATTGAGGAACTCCTCATTGGTCAACTTGTACCGATCGCACGCCTCGTCGAGCGAGAGCAGACCACCGCGGACTGCGGCGACCACCTCGGCCTTGCGCCGGATCACCCAACGTTGGGTTTCCGGAGGCGGCAAGTCGGAGAGAGTTAGTGGCGCGCCGGTCGGACCGATCACGTACTTCTCACCCCGGCTGTTCGTGCGCTGCTGCTGCAACATGGCTTTACGCCTTTCCCACAACCATCACTGTTGGAGAGGAATATAGGCGCCGGGAAATAACATCGGCTTAATTCCAATAGTAAAGAAAGGCTGAAACATATGACTTTCTCCCTGCTCCAGTGATGTCTCAATTCGACACAGGCTAATTAAAGTCGGTTAAGACCTGTAATTACCGCTTAATGCTGAGAAGTTCTTCCAGCATCTGATCGGCTGTAGTGATGATCTTCGACGACGCCGAGTAGGCTCTTTGTGTCGTGATCAAGCCGGTGAACTCTGTCGACAGGTCGACGGTCGAGGCTTCGAGGGTGGACGGAGCAATCGAGCCCGCGCCGCCACCGCCCGGAGTCTTCAGGCTGTAGGTGCCGCTTTCGTTCGTGACGCGATATGCATTTCCGTTCACCCCCTTCAATCCGTTGGGGTTCGAGAAGGTCGCGATCGCCACCTGTGCGATCCGGCGGGTCACGCCGTTGTCGAAAATCGCCGAGACATAGCCTTTGTCGTCGACTTCGATATTGGTCAGATTGCCGAACGCGGTGCCGTTGGTATTCACCGACTGGACGACCGACTGGCTGTTGTACTGGGTCAGGCCACCGGCGGCGTTGGCCAGGTCGACCTGCAGGTTCTGGGCGTCGATGCCCAGGCCGTCGGCCCAGCGCGGCGTCGAGGTGGTCACTGTCGGGTCGGACGCGCCGATCGTGATCGCCGTCGGGGTGATGCCGCCGAACAGGTTGCCGACCGAGGCGAGCTTGCCGTCGGTGGTGAAGGTCACCTTGCCCGACGCGATCTGGCCATTGGCGTTGTTGTCCAGGTCGCCCGGCTTGGCGCGCAGTTCGGCGAACCATTCATTGGGGCCCGGACCCTTCAGCAGCGACAGGGTGATGGTGCGCTGGCCGCCCTTGGAGTCGGAGACCGGAATCTGAATCTCGAAGTCCGGCTTGACGCCCGTGGTGTTGTCCAGGGCGTAGTCCGACATCGAGCGGGTGGTCGGGTCATAGGCGCCGCTGGCGATGGCGTCGGCCTTGGTGTTCAGGCCCATCTGGGTCTGGGTGACGGTGACGCCGGGCGCGACGGTGATGTTGGGGGGCGTGCCCGGCAGGGTGGTCGACAACAGGTTGCCGGTGACGGGATCGAAGGTCGCCGTGCCGGTCGAAACCGCGACGCCGGCCTTGCGGATTTCGACGCTGTACTGGTTACCCGCGCCCGTGGGGCTGTAATAGATCGAGTAGTTGGCTGTGCCGCCGCCGCTATCGACCACAGCGGTCTTGGTGGCGGCCGCATTGGCTGCGGCGGACACTGGCTGCTCGGAGCGCAGGTTGGCGTTGACGCCAATACGGGTGGTTTTCTCGGCGGTGCCGCCTACCGTGCCCACATTGATCGACGACAGTTGCGTCAGGTCCGACGGATCGGGGGTGATCGTGCCGGTCACCGGATCGGCCAGCCAGCCTTGCAGATAGAGGCCGGCGTCGTTCTTCAGATAGCCCAGATTGTCCAGCTGAAACGAGCCGGCGCGGGTGAACGAGCGCGTATCGGTGGCGGTCAGGCCTTCCGGCTTTTCGGTGCCAACGAAGAAGCCCGAGCCGGCGATCGACAGGTCCAGGTTCGAGCTCGTCGACTGGGTCAGGCCTTGCTGGCTGACAAACTGGTGCGTCTGGGCCTTCACGCCGCCGGCGCTGTAGGTGGCGCTCTTGCTCTGCGCGGTGACGAGCGTCGAGAAGTTCGCCGAACTGCGCTTGTAGCCAACCGTGTTGACGTTGGCGATGTTGTCCGAGATCGCGGCCAGGGCCGACGAGTTGGAGATCAGGCCCGAAACGCCCGAGAGCATGGCGCTGTTGATGCTCATGACTGTATTCCTGCGATGAAGGTCAATGGGTTGAGGGTTTCAGCGCGGTTTGCGTTTGGGCGCTCCTGGGAGGCCGCGACGGCGTCATTCTGACGCCCATTCATGGGTGGCGACGTGTCAGGTCGTGGCGGTGGCGACCGGGGCGTTGGTGACCCCGATCACGGAGTCCAGCGGCACCTTGGTGTCGCCGATCCAGACCATGTTGGTTCCGCTTTCGTTGGTGACCTTGGTGACGACGCCTTCGATACGGCCTTTGGCCGTTGTCGGGATGGCCGAGCCGGCTGCGTCGGTGGCCGTGACCTTGATGGTGTAGGCGCCGCCGTCCGGCTGCTTGACGCCATCGGCGCTCTTACCGTCCCACTTGAAGGTGTGGTCGCCGCTGGCCATGTCGTCCGGCAGCACGGTGGCGATGACCTTGTCGAACTTGTCGAGGACCTCGATCTTTACGCCGGTGCCGCCGCGGCTCTGGGTGTAGCTCCAGCTGGCCTCGCCGCCCTTGAGCACCGACTTGGCGGTCTCGGCGGTGACCTGCTTGCCCATCAGGTTGACACCTTCGCTGATGCCACCCCCGGAATTCATGCCAACCAGGGCGGTCAACAGCTCGTTGGTCACCAACTGCTGTTCGACGCCGGTCATCTGGGTGATCTGGCTGGTCATCTGGGCCGTGTCGGTCGGCGCCAGCGGATCCTGGTTCTTCAGCTGGGTGGTCAACAGCTTCAGGAAGGTTTGCTGGTTGCTGGCGAGCGACGTCCGCGACGTGTTGATCTTGTCGGTGGCGGTGTTGCTGGTGGTGTTGGTAGCGGCGACGGCCATGGCGGTCTCTCCTAGATTTTCACGTCGACGCCGCTGCGCTCGGCGACGCGCAGGCCGGGCAACAGGGCGGACGGAGATATGGTGGGCAGGTCTTCGCCAAGCGCCGATTGGAAGGCGCGGCCGTTGAAGGCCTGACGGCCGTTCTCGCCGCCCTGGAAGTTGAAGAAGGCGTTCTGGTTCTGGCCGCCGTTCTGGCTCGACGTGTCGAAGCTCAGGGCGGTGTCGGCGACGATGAAGCCGGCTTGGGCCAGGGCCTGGCGCAACTCTCCCGACTTGCCGCGCATGTCGGCGGCGGCTTGCGGGTTGTCGAAGTTCAGGGCGGCGGTCAGCTTGCCGTCCTTGGCGATCTCGATGCGCACATCGACGCGACCCAGGCCTTCCGGCTGCAGCACGACGTCGAAGCGGCTGGTCTTGCCCAGCTGGGCCTTGCCGGTGATCTCGGTCGTCAGGTGACTGACCGTCTCCGGCGTCACGGCGGCCTTGGCCAGCGTCGCGGCGATCGGGGCGGGCGCCGGCGCTGCGGTGGTGCCTGGCGCGACGAAGGTCGGGGCCGAAGCGTCGGGCGCCGCGGCCGGCGCGGCCTCGGCCAGGGCCGCGCCCTGGGCGCCGCTCTTGTCCTTGCCGGTGTCGGCGTCGCCTTGACCGGTCGTGGCGGCGTGGGCCGATTGGACCGCTTCGGCCAGGGTCGCCTCGACCGCGTCCTGCAAGGCGCCGGCGACGGTGTTGGTCGCGGCGGCGGCGGGCGCCTTCTCCTCGACCGCCTTGACGATCTTGCCGCTGATCGAGGCGATCTCTGGAGCGATGACCTGGCGCGCCGCAGCCTGCGCGGCCTGCGCGGCGGCGGGCGGCGGCGGGATGGTGCCGGTGGGCGGGGCGAGGGCGGCGAGGGCGGCCTCGACGGTGTCGCTGACCGGTGTGGAGGCCGGGGGCGCGGCCGCCGCGGCGGCGCGGGCGGTCTTAGCCGCCGGGCCGGGGGTCGTCGCCTGGGCGACAGCAGCGGCGGCCAGGTCGATCGCCGAGGCGGCCGGCGTTTCCGGCAGGTCCGCAGCCGGCGCGGGCGCGGCCGGCCCGGCCCGGGCGGCGGGGGCCCCGGGGGCGGGGGGGGCCCCGGCGGGCGCGTGCCCCCCGCGG
>JACMOF010000577.1 GCA_014378155.1 Caulobacter sp.
CGGGTTCATCTCCCGAAAGTCCGGGCTGTCCAGGCCGCCGAAGTCACCACCCGCCGGAAGGTGCTGATGCGGCAGGTCAAGCTCGGCGATCAGCCAGAGCACCTTCTGGACGTTCAACGAATTGCGTCTTCCCCAGACCTTAAGCATGGCCTCCCCCTATGGCGTGTTCGCCCACGGCCGCACGCCCCGCTGCGGCGGGGCCCAGACGATCCACCACCCACCGTCGCGGCGATAGAGCTCGGCCGCGCCGCCGACGGCGAAATCGGTCGCGTCGAGCACGATGCGGTCCCGGCAGGCCGGCGGCGTGATCGGAGCATAGCCGCGCAGCACGACGATCTCGGCGTCCGCGCACATCGCCGCGAGAACGTCGGCGTCCGGAGCGGCCTTGCTCTAGGACAGGGCCAGCGGCACCGGCGAAGTCTTGGTGGGCGCGCAGGACCGCCGATCGCAGGCATAGGACGGACTCCGCGCGGTGTCGGTGGGCACGGCCAACCCTCGCCGGCGGCTCCAGAGCTCCCCCCCGAACCGCCGGGCGTCGGGGCGCAGCAGGACGGCCCGGCCGCCGTCGCGCACCGCCGCCGTGGTTCCGTCTGGCGCGATCCAGACGTCAGGCGCCGGCGGCCGGGGCCATAGCGCCACCGCCAGGGCCAGGGGCCCGCCCAACCAGCGCAGGCGTCCGCGCCACAGGCACAGTAACATCAGGCCGACAAAGGCCAGGGCCAGGGTGAAGGGCGGGCCGCTGGCCACCACCCGTTGAGCCCCGCCGGCGCTGGCGAAGCCATGGGCGATCCACAGCATCGCGTCGATGCCCCAGCCGGCCACGGCCAGGAACGGTCCTCCCAGGCCAAACACTTCCAGCACCGCCCCGATCGCCAGGAACGGCATGATCACGAAGGACGACAGCGGCGCGACCGCCAGGTTGGCCGGCAGGCCCCAGACCGCCACCCGGTTGAAATGCTGCATAGCGAACGGCCCTGTCGCCAGGCCAGCCACAAGACTGGCCCCGATGCTCACCGCCAGCCAGTTCATCGCGCCCTGGAAGAGCCGAATCGGCCAGGGGACGGAAATCTCGCGCACAGGCCTGGGCCAAGCCTCGGCCAGGGCGACCAGGGCGGCGGTGGCGGCGAACGACATCTGAAAGCCCGGCGCGCCGGCCGACTCGGGTTGGACCAGCAGGATGGCCAAGGCCGCAATGGCCAGGCCGTGCAGGGTGATGGCCTGGCGATCGAACAGGATGGCGGCGAAGGCCACGGTGGCGGTGATCGCCGCGCGCAGCGCCGGCGGCGGCGCGCCGGAAATCACCAGATAAATGAAGATCGCCGTCAGCCCGGCCACGGCCGCCACCTTCTTGCCGGGGACCCGCAGGGCCATCCACGGCCAGGCGGCGATGACCAGCCGCACCAGTCCAAACAGGAACCCGCCGACGATGGCCATGTGCAGGCCCGAGATCGACAGGATGTGGGCAAGGCCCGAGGCCCGCATGGCGTCGGTCTGGTCCTGGGTGATCCAGGCCTCGTGGCCGGTGACCATGGCCGCGGCGATCCCGCCCGTCTCCGGCCCCATCCGCGCGACGATGCGGCTGGCCAGCCGCCAGCGATAGGCGTTGACCGCCATGGCAAGGCGCAGGCGAGCCGGCGGCGGGTCCATCTCGGCGGGGCGGGTCTCGCCTATCAGGAAGCCGACCCCGCCCACGCCGCGGAACCAGGCGTCTCGGGCGAAGTCATAGGCGCCGGGCGAGGCTGGCGGCGGCGGCGGTCCCAACATGGCCCGGGGCCGGATGGCTTGACCCGGCGCGGGAATGTGCTCCGCGTCCACGGTGACGCGGATCCGCTTGGGCGTGTCTTCCGGCGCAAGCCGGCTGATCGAGGCCGGCGC
The DNA here is from genome assembly GCA_014378155.1 of Caulobacter sp. GTDB lineage: Bacteria > Pseudomonadota > Alphaproteobacteria > Caulobacterales > Caulobacteraceae > Caulobacter. Next base: position 1,876 of record JACMOF010000577.1, read on the forward strand.
GATCAACAGGCGTGGCCCGCCGGCGCCGGGGCTGACGACGTCCACCACGAAGCCGTCGATGGTAACTACCGTCCGATCGCCGCTCATGATCGGCGCGGCGACCAGCACGGAACGCACCTTGCCGGCCAGGGCGCCGGCCGTCAGGAAGGTCGCGAGCACCAGCAGCACCGAAACGGCCCGGCCCGGCCAGCGTCGCGCGGCAAGCCAGACCACGGCCGCTAGTCCCAAGGCCAGCCCACCCAGCAGCGTCCAGGATGGCTCGACCTTCAGCTCAAGATAGCCCGCCGCTCCCAGGCCGAAGGCCACCGGCGACCACAGCATCCAGCGCTCGCGATTGGCGTCGATCTCGCGCCACAGCGACGCGCCGAACGCCGCCGCACTAGGACGGGCGCGAATCCGCGTGCTAAGACGCGCCGCCCAGCCGCCGCCGGTCTTGCCCGGCGTCGCGGTCCTCGCCACGTCCGTGGCCTCCACTAAGTCAGCCCCGGTTCCGATGACCAATTCCCCCGTTCCGACGACCGCCCCCAAGAAGGATGGCGCCGTCGTCACCCGCTTCGCCCCGTCGCCGACCGGCTTCCTGCACATCGGCGGCGCGCGCACGGCGCTGTTCAACTGGTTATATGCACGCCATACGGGTGGGAAGTTCCTTATTCGCGTTGAGGACACCGATCGGGAGCGTTCGACCGAAGCCGCCGTCGCCGCGATCTTCGAAGGCCTCGACTGGCTGGGCCTGACCTCTGACGAGGAGGTCGTCTTCCAGCACAAGCAGGCCGACCGCCACCGCGAGGCCGTACAGCAACTTCTGGACGCCGGCCGCGCCTATCGCTGCTGGATGAGCGTGGAAGACCTGGCCCTTGCGCGCGAACTGGCTCGGGCCGGCGGCCCCGCCCTGCGCTCGCCCTGGCGCGACGCCCCGGAGCCCAATGATCCGACCGCGCCCCACGTCATTCGCTTCAAGGGCCCGCTGGACGGCACGACCATGGTCGATGACCTGGTCAAGGGGCCGGTGACCTTCAACAACGCCGAACTCGACGATCTTGTGTTGCTGCGCGCGGACGGCGCCCCGACCTACAACCTGGCCGTGGTGGTCGACGACCACGACATGGGGGTCACCCACGTGATCCGCGGCGACGACCACCTGAACAACGCCGCCCGCCAGACCCTGATCTACCAGGCGCTGGGCTGGACCCTGCCGGCCTTCGGCCACATCCCGCTGATCCACGGCCCCGACGGCGCGAAGCTGCCCAAGCGACACGGCGCCCAGGCCGTGGGCGAGTTCCAGGACATGGGCTACCTGCCCGAGGGCCTGCGCAACTACCTGGCCCGCCTGGGCTGGGGCCATGGCGACGTCGAGGTGTTCAGCGACGAGGAGGCGATCAGCTGGTTCGACGTCAAGGACGTGGTCAAGGCCCCCGCCCGCCTGGACTGGGCCAAGCTGAACTTCATCAACAGCCAGCACC
>JACMOF010000578.1 GCA_014378155.1 Caulobacter sp.
GAATTTCGCGCCAAACGGGGACAGGCCGCAAGGGCATGGCCCCGGCCGACGCTCAATGCGCGTCGCTGAAGTCCACGTCGCGGCGGGCCGAGACGATGGTGACGATGAAGCCGGCCAGCACGTCCAGCAGCACCATCACTGTCAGCAGGAAGAAGACCGAGGTTCCGAAGGCGGGCGCCAGCAGGAACTCGACCAGGCAGAGGATGAACAGCACCATCGACAGCGAGTGGTTGATGATCGCGATCTTGCGGCTGGTCGTCGACTTCAGCAGCTCGACGAACAGCACCACCAAGGATGCCGCCAGCAGCAGGTCACCCAGGCTGACCACCCAGTCGGCCTTGGAGGTCATGTGGATGGTGAACAGCTGCTCGGCCAGGCGGTATTGAGCGGCGTTCGAGCCGAAGCCGCCCGCGAAGGTCAGGACGATCAGGTTGTAGATCAACACCGGCAAGGCCAGCAGCGGAAACGCGGCGAACATGTTTGGCTCTCCCCCAGGATGGCGCGACTTCAAGGTTAACCGGTTTCGGGCGCGCGGTGAAGCTGCGACCGCTTGGAAGGCGAGCGCTAGGCGCGAAGCGCCTAGAGCATCGCGCGGAAAAGTGGCCACCGGTTTTCCGCAAAAGCGACGCGAAAACAAAAGTATAGGGCAAGCCGTGCGATTCCTATATCGCGCGGCTTTCTCTAGGCTTCGTCCACGCCCCGCGGGTTGCGCAGCCGCGTCTGCAGCCACATCACGCCCAGCAGGTCGGACACCGAGGCCTTGAGCCGGCCGAAATTGGTGTATTTCGACACCCCGCTTTCGCGATGGCGATGGTTCACGGGCTGGAAATCGACGCGGTAGCCTTCGCGCAGCATCAGGGCCGGGATGTAGCGGTGGATGTGGTCGAAATAGGGGAGCCGCAGGAAGGCCTCGCGGCGGAAGGCCTTGAGCCCGCAGCCGGTGTCGTTGGCGGTGTCCTTCAGCAGGCGCTTGCGCACCCCGTTGCCAAACTTCGAGGCGAAGCGCTTGGCCGAGCTGTCCTGACGCTTGACCCGCTCGCCGCCGACCAGGGCCAGGTCGTCCGGCGCCGCCTTCAAGGCTTTCGCGAGACGAGGCGCGTCGGCGGGATCGTTCTGGCCGTCGCCGTCCAGGGTGACGATGATCGGCGCGCGGGCCGCCAGCACGCCGCTGCGCACGGCGCGGCTTTGGCCGGAATTCTTGCGGTGGCTCAGCACCCGCAGCTGCGGGATCTCGGTCTTCAGGGCGACCAGCAGCGCGCGGGTGTCGTCGCGGCTGGCGTCGTCAATGAAGATGATCTCGTGGCTTTCTCCCGCGAAGGCCGCCGCGATCTCGCGGGCCAGGGCCGGCGCCGCGCCGCCCTCGTCGAAGACGGGGACGACGATGGAATAGTCGGGCGCTGCGGCGGCGGTCGAGGCGGTCATCGCCCTCTAATACCGCAAAAGTCGCCAGGATAAAGGATCGTGCTATTCCAGAACCATGACACTCGAATCTCGCCTGGATGACTGGAGCCGCGGGTGGCGGGGACCGCTGCTGGCGGCCCTGGTGGCGCTGATCGCCGGCCTGCCTGGCGTCTTCGCCATGCCGCCGCTCGACCGAGACGAATCACGCTTCGCCCAGGCCACCGCCCAGATGCTCGAAACCGACGACTTGGTGGTCATCAGGTTCCAGGACCAGCCGCGCTTCAAGAAGCCGGTGGGCATCCACTGGCTGCAGGCCGCCAGCGTCGCCGCCTTTTCCGCGCCCGAGGACCGGGGCGTCTGGGCCTATCGCCTTCCCTCGCTGCTGGGGGCCATGCTGGCGGCGGCGGCCTGCGCCTGGGGCGCGGCGGCGCTGCTGGGCCCCAAGACCGGCCTGCTGTCGGGCGCGATCCTCGGCGCGACGATCCTGCTGTCGACCGAGGCCTTCATCGCCAAGACCGACGCGGCCCTGTGCGGCTTCACCACCCTGGCCATGGCCGCCGTGGCGCAGATCTACGCCGCCCATCTGAACGGTGAGCGCGTCAACCGCTGGACCAAGCTGGCCTTCTGGATCGGCCTGGCGATGGGCGTGCTGATCAAGGGTCCGGTCGGGTTAATGGTGGTGATGCTAAGCATCGCGGCCCTGTGGGCCTGGGACCGCAAGGCCCCGTGGCTGAAGGACCTCGGCTGGGGCTGGGGAATGATCCTGCTGGCCGCCATCGTCCTGCCCTGGGCGACCATGATCACCATCGCCACCGACGGGGCGTTCTGGTCCACCGCAGTGGCCAGCGACCTGGCGCCCAAGCTGGCGGGCGGTCAGGAGAGCCACGGCGCGCCGTTTGGCAGCTACGCCCTGGCCGCCTTCCTGCTGGTGTTCCCCGCCACCCTGCTGCTGCCCTCGGGCGTGGCCCTGGGCTGGACGGGGCGCAAGGAGGCCGGGGTGCGCTTCGCTTTGTGCTGGCTGATCCCGACCTGGCTGGTGTTCGAACTGCTGCCCACCAAGCTCGCCCACTACACCCTGCCCGCCGTGCCGGCCCTGGCCATGCTGATGGCGGCGACCTTGCGCGCGCCCCTGGGGGGCATTTCGCGGCTGATCGGCGCGGTGCTGAGCGCGCTCGCTGGCCTGGTCTTCGCGGCGGTGGCGATCTATCTGCAGGCCGAATATGGCGACCGGTCCGACATCGCCTGGACGGCGGTCACCGCCCTGCTGTTCGCCGCCGCCGGGATCGTCGGGGGCGTGTTGCTGATGCGCAAGACCGCCGCCATCGCCCTGTTCACGGCCGGGGCCTTGGGCATTCTGGCCCATGCCGCCCTGGTCGCCGGGCTCGTGCCGCGCCTGGAGCCGCTGCTGCTGGCCCCGCGCCTGGAGGCGGCGCTGGAGAAGGCCGACATGGCCCCGCGCGCCGGCGCGCCCGGCCCGGTGGCTGTCACCGGCTATGCCGAGCCCAGCATGGTCTTTCTGCTGGGCACCACCACCGAACTGACCGACCCGGCCGGCGCCGCCAAGGCCGTGGCCCAGGGCCGTCCGGCCGTGGTCGAGGGCCGGCAGGAGGCCGCTTTCCGCGCAGCCCTGATGGCGCTGGGAGAGGTCGCGCGACCAGCGGGCGTGGTCGAGGGCTTCGACTATTCCGACGGCGACAAGGAGCGCTTGACCCTCTATCGCGGCGCGCCCCAGCCCGAGACCGAGATCGACGGCGGCGTCCCGCTTCCCGAACCGGAGAGCGCCCCATGAGCCGCTTCATTCAGATCGTCGAGGTCGGTCCGCGCGACGGGCTACAGAACGAGAAACTGTCGCTGACCGTCGATGACAAGCTGGCGATGATCCGTCGGCTTGAGGCGGCGGGCGCCAAGCGGATCGAGACGGTGTCCTTCGTCAATCCCAACCGCGTGCCGCAGATGGCCGGCGCGGAGGAGATCATGGCCGCCCTACCGGCCGACCTCGTCCATTCGCGCATCGGCCTGGTGCTGAACATGCGCGGCTGGGAGCGCTGCGTGGCCGCCCAGTGCGACGAGGCCAATGTGGTGGTCTGCGCCACCGACGGCTTCGGCGTCGCCAACCAGGGCGCCACCTGCGCCCAGCAGATGGACGCCCTGGCCGCCATCGTCGAGCGCCAGGCGGTCGAGGGCGGCCCGCCGATCACCGCGACCATCTCGGTGGCCTTCGGCTGCCCGTTCGACGGCGAGGTGCCTGAGGACCAGGTGGTGGCCATCGCCCGCGAGGCCGCGTCCCTGGGCGTGGCCGAGATCGCCATCGCCGACACCATCGGCGTCGCCGACCCCTGGACCGTCCGCGCCCGGATCGAGGCCGTGCGCGCCGCCGCGCCCGACGTGCGCCTGCGGATGCACTTCCACGACACCCGCAATACCGGCCTGGCCAACGCCTATGCCAGCGTCGAAGCCGGGATCGACGTGCTTGACGCCTCGGTCGGCGGCCTGGGCGGCTGCCCCTTCGCGCCCAACGCCACCGGCAATATCGGGACGGAGGATCTGGTCTACATGCTCGAGCGGGCCGGGTTCGAGACCGGGTACGACCTCTCGGCCCTGATCGGGATTGGCCGCGACATCAGCGAGCGCCTGGGCAAGGCCCCGGCGTCATCGCTTGCGCGGGCCGGCGGATTTCCGAGCTAAGATCCTTTTCCCCTTGCGGGAGAAGTTAGCGGCCGAAGGCCGTCGGATGAGGGGTCTCTCAAACGATGACCAGCCAAACGATGACCAGCGCGACCGGCCTTTCGGCTGATCGCGGCGGACAGGTCTTTCGACCCCTCACCCGACCCCACTCCGTGGGGCCACCCTCTCCCGCAAGGGGAGAGGGAAGACCTCAGATCGGCCGGCCCGTCAGCTTCCAGATCAGCGGGCGCGAGACGCTCATCAGCAGGATGGCCGGGGCCAGGATCACCGCGATGATGTAGCGCTGCACCGTGTCGGCGCGCTTGATGAAGTAGCGCGACAGGCCCACGCCTTTGTGGAACTCGACCTTCATCGGGTGTTCCAGGCTGGTGTGGCCCAGATGGATGACCCTGGCGTTAGGCTGAAAAAGCACCTGGCCGCCGGCCTGGCGGGCGCGCCAGCACAGGTCGATGTCCTCGACGTGCAGGAAATAGCCCTCGTCGAAGCCGCCCAGCAGGTCGAAATCGCCGCGCCGCAGGGCGAAACAGGCGCCGGAGATGGTCGGCATCGGGATCGGCGCGTGCGGCACCGGCTCGTTTTCCCGATGGATCTCGAACTTGCTCAAGCCGGGGAAACGCCCGGTCAGGTGGCTAAAACTCAGCAGGGTGGTCACCGGGGTGACTTCGCCGCGACGTCCGCCGCGCTGCTCGGTGCCGTCGGTGTTCATCACCCGAGCGCCGACCAGGGTGGGCGCCGGCTGGCCCTCGAAGGCGGCGACCAGGGCCTCCACGCAATCGGCCTGCAGGTTGGCGTCGGGATTGAGGAAGATGATGTATTCGCCGCGCGCGGTCTCGGCGCCCATGTTGGCGCCCCGCGCGAAGCCGACATTGCCGTGGCCCTGCTGCAGCACGATGCGCGGTTCGGCCAGGCCCAGCGACCGCAGCATCTCGGCCTCGGACGGGGGCGAGCCGTTGTCGATGATGACGAACTCATCGACCAGCGGCTCCTCCAGAACGTACCGGATGCTGTCGGTCAGGGCCTCCCCCGTCTGGTAGACGACCATGACCACGGAGACACGCGGCCCGATCGGCCGCGCACCCGAGACAAAGGTCGACCGGGAAGCAAGAATGCTGTTCATCAGGCCTTAGCCAACTCCGCTGGGCGGGCCACGGCGGCGCGCTGGCGAGCCAGATCGGGCGGGGTGGCCTCTTCGGTCAGCACCGAGACAGCCTCGGCCAGCGACAGCACCCGCTGCCCCTCGCCGCCCAGGCGACGCAAGGCGACCTCTCCGTTCTCAGCTTCCTTACGCCCGACCACAGCAATCACCGGAACCTTGGCGAGGCTGTGCTCGCGAATCTTGTAGTTGATCTTTTCATTGCGAAGATCGACCTCTGCGCGAATGCCCATTGAAGTCAACCGATCAGCGACGCCCTGGGCGTAGTCGTCAGCATCCGACGTAATAGTGGCCACGACAACCTGGACCGGCGCCAGCCACAGCGGCAGGTTACCGGCGTAGTTTTCCAGCAGAATGCCGATAAAACGCTCGAACGAGCCCAGGATCGCCCGGTGCAGCATGACCGGTCGCTGCTTGGAGCCGTCCTCGGCCACGTATTCGGCGTCGAGCCGCTCCGGCAGCACGAAGTCCAGCTGCAGCGTGCCGCACTGCCAGACCCGGCCGATGGCGTCCTTCAGCGAGAACTCCAGCTTGGGGCCGTAAAAGGCGCCTTCGCCCTCTTGCAGCACCAAGGTTTCACCGGCGGCCTCGGCGGCGGCCGAGAGGGCGGCTTCGGCCTTGTCCCAGACCGCGTCGTCGCCCGCCCGAAGCTCCGGGCGCGTCGAAAACTTGGTGTCGGCCAGATTCATGCCGAGGTCGCTATAGACGCTGCGCAACAGTTCGATGAAGCGCGCGCTTTCCTCCGTGACCTGCTCTTCGCGGCAGAAGATGTGGGCGTCGTCCTGGGTGAAGGCCCGCACCCGCATGATGCCGTGCATGGC
>JACMOF010000065.1 GCA_014378155.1 Caulobacter sp.
CCGTGCTTCGCCGCCAACTGCGACAGGGTCAGCTCCCCCTTCAACGCCTCCAGCGCCACCTTGGCCTTCAAATCAGCCGCGTACCGCTTCCGCTTCCCAGTCATAAAGTCCGTCCTTCATCGAGGCCGAACCTACCTTAGCCAACTGTCCGAATTTCCGGCGCCACCTCATTGGTCAACAGCGACCACGCCGAGGCCGGCGATTATGTGGCGATCACAGTGACCGACACGAGCCTCGGCATGCCGCCCGACGTGCTGCAGAAGGTTTTCGACCCCTTCTACACCACCAAGCCTCTGGGGGAGGGCTCCGGCCTGGGGCTGTCGATGATCTATGGCTTCATCCAGCAGTCCAGGGGCCACGTTGTCATTGACAGCAAAGAGGGACGGGGCACCACCATCCAGCTTTTCCTTCCACGTCATCAAGGTCCCGTGGAGCCGACGGCAACGATCGACGAGGCCTTCGCACCGGCCGGCGCCGGCGAAATCGTTCTCGTTATCGAGGATGGCGCCGCTGTGCGCCTGCTGGTGATGCAGGTGCTGGAGGAGCTTGGCTATCGGGGCGTCGAGACCGCGGATGGTCGCCAGGCTGTGCCTATCCGTGAACCCTCGATGCATATCGACCTGTTGATCAGCGACGTGGGCCTGCCGGGCCTGAACGGGCGACAGCTGGCCGAGATCGCCGCGAGAGCCGGCCGCAACTTCCGATCCTGTTCATGACGGGCTACGCCAGGCAGGCCGCCCACCAGGCGGCTTTCCTCGACGGCGGCATGGAGATCATCAGCAAGCCGTTCGCCATCGAACAGCTTGGTCGTCGCATCGGTGAAATCCTGCGGCGCAACATCTCCTGAGGTCCACGACCGGATCCCGATGCGGCGAATCCCAAGTGGGAAATTGGCGCCTCAGCCGAACGATAAATTCAGGAACCTTGTCGGGTTGAAAAGTCTTTCTCTCCCACCTCTGGGAGATCCAAGACATGCTGAAATCAATGACGGGCCTTGCGCTGGCCGCGATACTGCTGGCCGCCTGCGGCCAGAAAAACGCCGACCATGAAAAGGTCGAGGGTCCCGCCGTCTCCACGGCTGAAGCGCCGACCAACGCCGCTGTCGACACGGCGCCGACGACCGGTGAAACAGGTCCCACGCCGGGCGCCAGCTCCTACACCGCCGACCAGGCGCGGGCCGCGATTGAGAAGGCTGGATACACCGAACTTGGTCCGTTGAACCAGAACGCCAACGGCGTCTGGCAGGGCAACGCGACCAAGGACGGCAAGCAGGTCAGCGTTTCGATCGACTACAAGGGCGCGATCACCACGCTCTAGCTCTGACTAACCGCACCACAATCCATAAAAACCATAAAAATCTCGGGAAAAAGCCATGAGCAAGACGATTACCCGGCTGTTCGACAGCCATACCCAAGCCCTTGACGCGGTTTCCGACCTGGAAGCCCGCGGCATTGATCACGACAAGATCAGCCTGGTCTCCAACAACACCGATAAATGGCACGACGGCCACGCGCACGCCGGCGGGGCGCCTGGCGCTGACGGTCCGCTTGGCGATCGTAATGGCGACGGCGAGAACGATGTCGCCGACGGTGCTGGCAAGGGCGCGGCCACGGGCGGCGTCATCGGCGGCGGCGCGGGCCTGCTGGCCGGTCTTGGCATGCTGGCCATTCCGGGCCTGGGTCCAGTCGTGGCTGCGGGCTGGTTGGCGGCCACCGCCGTCGGCGCCGTGGTCGGCGCCATGGCTGGCGGCGCGACCGGTGGCCTGCTGGGCGCGCTAAAGGAAGCGGGTCACAGCGACGAAGAGGCCAATGTCTATGCCGAGGGGGTGCGCCGCGGCGGCGCCTTGGTCAGCGTCAAGGCGCACGACGACGAGATCGCGACCGTCGAGACCATCCTCAATGAGCGCCGTGGTGTCGACGCAACCAGCCGTGGTGGAGCCTATCGCGACACGGGCTGGACCGGCTTTGACTCGGCCGCAACACCCTATAGCGCCGACCAGATCGGTCGGGAGCGCACCTTGTACGGCGAAGATCGGGCTTTCAACTCGAATGATGAAGTCGCCGTCACGGACGACGAGTTGAGCCGCAGCGATCGTCCGGCCGCGCCGCCGACCACACGGTCCTACTGATCAGGCGCCGCATCCCCGGTTCGCCGGGGGTGCGGTCGTATCAGACCCAGAGGCCGTAACGAATCGTGATGCGACTCTATGCTGCACTGCAGCATTGTCTTGCTGGGCTCGTTAGCGGCCCGGGCGGACACACCGATGCAAGGCCTTGGCGAAACCACCGCGATGCTGGCGCGCCTGCGCCGTTCGATGCCCGGTTTGCTGAATCCTGCCGTTACCTCGCCGGACGGAATGGTGGACACTGAGACCTTCGGTGAGAACCCCGGTGCGCTACGCATGCTATCCTACTCGCCACCCGGCCTACCCCCGGGCGCGCCCTTGGTGGTCGTGCTCCATGGCTGCACCCAGAACGGTCAGGGTTACGCGCGCGACGCTGGCTGGATCACCTTAGCCGATCGCCTGGGCTTTTCCGTGCTGGCCCCCGAACAGCGGGCCGCCAACAATCCCAATCGTTGCTTCAACTGGTTTGAGCCAGGAGACACTCGGCGCGGCCAGGGCGAGGCCGCCTCGATCGCCGCCATGGTGACTACCGCGCTGGCGGCGTGCGAAGGCGATCCTCGCCAGGTGTTCGTCACCGGCCTGTCAGCGGGCGGAGCAATGAGCGCGGTGATGCTCTCCGCATACCCCGAGATGTTCGCGGGCGCGGCGATCATCGCCGGATTGCCCTATGGCGTGGCGCGCGGCGTTCCCGACGCGCTGCGGGTGATGGGCCAGGGAGACGGGCGCTCGGGCGCGGCCCTGGGCGGTCTGGTGGCCCGCAAGACAGGGGCGACCCTCAGGCTGTCGATCTGGCACGGCGACGCTGACTATACCGTCAATCGGGCCAATGCCGAAAATCTTGCCGATCAGTGGACAGCGGCGACGGCGCTGGACGGCGGATCGGCGACGATCGAGCGACTGAAGGGCAGGACCCGTTCGGTCTGGCGGGGCGAGACTGGCGGTTCGGTGGTCGAACTCAACATCGTCCACGGCCTGGGTCACGGTACGCCGCTCGCGACCAAGGAAGCGGACGGGATTGGCCGACCGGCGCCCTACATGCTGGAGGCGGGCATCTCTTCGACGCAGGAGATCGCGCGATTCTGGGGCTTGGGCGCCGGTGTGGCGCGTCGGGCTGAGGCGGGGCAATCCCCCGTGCGGCCGGAAGAGCAAGACGCCGCCGCCGAGGAGGCTCCCGTTCAGAAGTTGGGCCAGGACGCCGGTCCCGCGCGACCTTCGGGTGTGGCGGCGCAGGTGCTGGACGCGGTATCGGCCCACGTGCCAGCCGATGTGCGCGCGGTCATTGCCAAGGCGTTGCGCGCCGCCGGACTCATGACCTGATCGGCTGCGGCGCAGCAGGCCGGGTGCGCTATGAGCGACGCAGTCCAGCCGGCCATCTCTCTCTCTGCGGTGATCAACCCGCCGCGTCCACGGCGCAGGGTCGCGCCGACCGCAAGGAACTCGCGTTCGTCGCGGTCGAGCGCACGCGCATGCCCATGGTGATTGCCGACGCGCGAAATGGCGACCATCCAATCGTCCTGGCCAACCAGGCGTTTCTAGACCTGACGGGCTACGGGCCTGATGAGGTGGTCGGGCGCAATTGCCGATTTTTACAAAGGTGGGAAACCTCGAAAGGGGCCATTGCCGAGATTCGCGCGGCTGTTGGCGAGGGCCAGGAGTGCGACGTCGAGATTCTCAACGATCGCAAGGACGGATCGGCGTTCTGGAACCAGTTGCATCTGAGCCCGGTCCGCGATGAAACTGGACAGTTGCTGTACATTTTCGCCACCCAGCGCGATGTCACCGAGTCTCGCAAGATCCGCAGTCTAGAGGCCGCCGAGCACCGGCTGCTTCGGGAAGTCGATCACCGGGCAATGAACGCTCTGGCCATTGTTGAAGGCATCGTCCGGCTGACCCGAGCCGATAATCCGTCCTCAGTACGCCGCCGCTATCCAGAGCCGAGTGCAACCCCTCGCCAGGGCCCACGCGCTCTTGGGGCCAGAAGGTTGGCGCGATCTTCAAGTCGACGTGCTGCTGCGTGCATTGGTCGAGATGCAAGGTGGCCGGCGTATCACGTTGCAGGGGCCGCCGATCGAGGTCGGCGCGGCGCTGGTTCAGCCCTTGACGATTGTTCTGCATGAAATGATCGCCAATGGGGCCCAGCATGGGGCTCTGTCGGCGCCGAATGGCGAGGTTCGCCTGGGGTGGTCGCAAGGTGGCGGTGGGGGTCTCGTCCTGACCTGAACGGAAATGGGCGGACCGCCACCGGTGGCCGCGCGCCCACGCGGGTTCGGCGCGACAATGATTTCGGCGATCATCGAGCGGCAACTGCGAGGCCAGGCGCTGCTGGAATGGCGGCCGGAAGGCCTGTCGGCGCGATTTGACCTTCCGCGGCGCAACCACGCGCGGGGTTTCACGCTTTCGGCGGCGAACGAGGACGGCGCGTCGCGAGGCTGAACACGACGGCTGTGTTTTGCTGGGGCTCCGTGTCGGCAGGCCTCCAGCGAGCCAAGGTCGAGCTGAATCCTGATCATCGGTCGGTGGCTGTAGAGATGCGGCCCGCGATAGGTGGACACCTCTGACGCGCATGTCAGGCGGCTTTGGCGCTGATCAAATGATGATCTCGGACGGGCGCTTGCGCCGCGCAGATGTCGCGGATCACCAGAGCCGCAGCCAAGACCTTGGATCGGACGACGCCACTCGTGCGCCTCCGGCCTTGCGCATCCAAGATCTCCCAGCGCCAGCCGTCGGCCCGCAGACGGATTGAAAACCGCACCATGCTTGATTGGTCGTTCATAGTTCCTGCCCTGCCGGAGAAGGATGCAAAAACGGCAGGTGGTCAGCGTGGTTGCCTAGGGCGGGTTGTCGACACATCGCCTGTGGCCCACGGCTCTGGCCATCGGTCGCGGCGCTGCGCCGCCGATCGTCGCAAGTGAGCGGAATTGGCGAGTCGCAGTTCCCGTGTTTCAAGACCTGCCACAGCGATCTGTGTTTTCGCTTTACGGTCCCATACGGGAGCCAAGCCCGTGCGGCCTGTAATTATGCGAAATGGAAAGACGAAACGGCCGGAACAAATTTTTTCCCTGGGCCTTATTGCTGGCGACCGGCGCGAAGGCGCGCCATTCTTTAGGGAGGCAAACATGTCTATTCTCGCATGGATCGTTCTTGGCCTTGTCGCCGGGTTCATCGCCAGCAAGATCGTGAATCGTTCGGGCGGAAGCCTAGTCCTCGACTTGGTTCTGGGCATCATCGGCGCCGTCGTCGGCGGCTTTCTGTTCAATCAGTTCGGTAGCGCCGGCGTTTCTGGCCTCAACCTCTACAGCCTGCTCGTCGCCACGATTGGCGCGGTGGTCGTTCTGGTGATCTACCACATGCTTTCGGGCCGCCGCGCGCTCTAGCGCCGAGGTTCATCACGAACGCGAAAGCCCCCTGGCGACAGGGGGCTTTTTGCGTTTGGTCCCCCGCCGAAGGTCCATCAAATGAGGTCACTGGACCCGAAAATTGGGCTTCGCGCGATGGGCAAAGGCGTTCCGTGGGCTAGCACGGAACAGCCTGACGCACTGGGATTGGGATTGCAGGCGAGCATTTCCATTGAAGGGGGTGTCCTGGCCCGCCTGCGACTGAACTTCACCATCGAGACACAATCCTGATCGCGGTGCGATCTTCCGCCTGCCGAAGCTGGGCGCCCTTCAGGCCAGACCCAGGCGGAGACCCGGGCGGCTTCCTGGCCGGACCCGGCGGGTCAAAGCTTCGCTTCCGCCAGCACGACGGGGTCACTCTGCGAGCGGAAGCACTCGGGGTCGAACTCCGCCAAAGAGGCCAGGCCGTCCC
>JACMOF010000066.1 GCA_014378155.1 Caulobacter sp.
CTCCTCGATCCGCTCCGCCACCTTGTCCATCGCCAGGCCGAAATCCTTGGTCGGCCCGGCCCAACGCGCCGAATAGATGCCCGGCTGTCCGTCCAGGGCCGTGACCGACAGACCCGAATCATCGGCCAGGGCGATCTGGCCCGAATGGTCGGCGGCGTGACGGGCCTTGAGCAGGGCGTTGCCGACGAAGGTCGTCTCGGTCTCGTCCGGCTCGAGGATGCCCAGGGCGCCGGCGGTCAGCACCTCGAAGCGGCCCTCGAGCAGCGCGTGCAGTTCCTTGGCCTTGCCGGGGTTGTGCGTCGCCGCGACGAGCTTGAGTCCAGCGTCCAGCTTCAGCGTCATCACGCGTCTCCCTTCGGGCAAATCCTACCGCCAGTCTCTACGCCTTCCCGATACCGCTCCGCTACCAGGCAGACCATGGTGGCCACGGCGCCACACCTCGCATGATCTCGTTCGATGAGCGCGATCATTACAGAGGTTTAATATCGTTTATCGATAAGCGACATTGGCGGGTCGTAAAACGCCGCCTATGTATCGAGCCATGGAAGACCCGCCACCTCGGCGCGGCCCAGAATCCCGATTGAAGCCGCCATGTCCGCCGCCAGACTGATCCGCATCGCCGACGCCGTCGCCACCCGCCTGGCGACCCTGACGCTGATCGCGGGCCTGCCGCTGGCCGCCGTGACCTTCGCGATCAAGACGTTCTAGCCTGGTTTTGACCTGAGTTTCCGGCCCGACTTTGACCCGTCTCGATACACTGGCGCATGGTCGGCGCCTGTGAAGAGGTAAGGGGAGAGAACGAATGCGCGCCTTGGGGCCAGGCTCGGTTTCGAGTTTCCTGAAGATCATTCTCGACGTGATCTATGTGGGCCTGTGGGTCTGGGTCAGCCTGCTAGCGGTGTTCACCGTGGCGGTGCTGCTGCTGAGCTTCAATCCCGAGCTGATCACCGAGAAGCTGCACGTCGGCGGCTCGGCCGACGAGCTGATCGCCAAGGGCCCGCTGTTCGCCGGCGGCCTGGCGGCCTGGGCCCTGATGTCCGGGGGCTGGATGGTGATCGTCGAGCGCCTGCGGCGCATTTTCGCCACCCTGACCGCCGGCGATCCCTTCCATCCCGACAATGTCCGCCGCTTGCGAGTGGTGGGCCTGGTTTTGGCTGGCCTGGAGATTGGCCACTACATCTTCGCAGCCTTGGCCGGCTGGTTGGCCCCGGAGGCCAAGATCGACAGCACCTTCAGCATCAGCGCCTGGTTCCCGGTCCTGGTGGTGTTCGTGCTGGCCGAAGTATTCCGCGAAGGCGCCCGCCTTCGCCGCGAAGCCGAACTGACCATCTGATGCCTATCGTGACGCGGAGATAAGAAAATCATGGCCATCCGCGTTCAACTGGACCGCATCCTGCTGGAACGGCGCATGTCGCTGACCGAGCTTTCCGACCGGGTGGGCGTGACCATCGCCAACCTGTCGATCCTGAAGACCGGCAAGGCCCGCGCCGTGCGCTTCTCGACGCTGGACGCCCTGTGCCGCGAACTGCAATGCCAGCCGGGCGACCTGATGGGCTTCGAGCCCGGCCCCGGCGACGGCGGGTTGGAGGATGTGGACTAAAATTCCCTTCTCCCCTTGCGGGAGAAGGTGTCAGCGAAGCTGACGGATGAGGGGTCCTCAGACGACAAAAGACGCGACCGGCCTTTCGGCTGTCGCGGCTTTTCTGTTCTTCGACCCCTCTCCCGCAAGCGGAGAGGGTAAAGAACCCTACCGAGGCTTCGCCGCCGCGACCGCGTCGCGCTGGATGACGAACAGCTCGCCGATGCCCTTTTCCGCCAGGGCGAACAGGGTGTCGAATTCGCCGCGCGAGAAGCCGCGTTTCTCGCCGGTGGCCTGGACCTCGACGATGTCGCCCGAGCCGGTCAGCACGAAATTGCTGTCGGCCTCGGCCTGGCTGTCTTCCTCATAGTCGAGGTCAAGCACCGGGACATTATCGAACACGCCGCACGAGACGGCCGCTACCTGGCCGATGATCGGGTCGGTCTTCAGCACGCCCTCGGCCAGTAGATAATTGACCGCCAGGCGCAGGGCGACCCAGGCGCCGGTGATGGCGGCGGTGCGGGTGCCGCCGTCGGCCTGGATGACGTCGCAGTCCAGGCTGATCTGTCGTTCACCCAACGCCTTGAGATCGACCACCGCCCGCAGGGACCGCCCGATCAGGCGCTGGATTTCCTGGGTGCGGCCACTCTGCTTGCCCGCGGCGGCCCCGCGGCGACCCCGGGTGTGGGTGGCGCGGGGCAGCATGCCGTACTCGGCCGTGACCCAGCCGGCGCCCTTGTTGCGCATCCAGCCGGGCCCGCTTTCCTCGACCGTGGCGGTGACCAGCACCTTGGTATGGCCAAAGCTGATCAGGCACGATCCTTCGGCATAGCGGTTGACGCCGGTCTCCAGCGTGACGTCTCGCGTTTGGTCGGCGGC
>JACMOF010000579.1 GCA_014378155.1 Caulobacter sp.
ATCAGCGCCTCTTCCTCGCCGATCTCGGCGACCGCGCCTCGCAATCTTCCAATCATGGTTGGCGACCAATCATGCGACCCTCCGGTTGGCGACGCGCAGGTTGGCGTGGGTAATGGCGACGGCCAGGGCGTCGGCGCAGTCGGCCGTGGTCTTGCCGGCCGTCGGCAGCAGGCGGGCGATCATGAAGCCGATCTGGGCCTTGTCGGCCGCCCCGGTGCCGACCACCGCCTTCTTGACCAGGCGGGTGGAATATTCGGCGACCAGAAGCCCGGCGCGGGCGGGGGCGATCAGGGCGGCGGCGCGGGCGTGGCCCAGTTTCAGGGTGGATTGGGCGTTGGTGTTGAGGAACACCTCCTCCACCGCCGCCTCGTCGGGGCGGTGCTCTTCGATCACCGCGCAGATGCCCTCGAACAGCCAGAGCAGGCGCGAAGCGAAGTCGGCCTTGTCGTCCGGGGCGATCACCCCGTGGGCGACATGGCCCATGCGCGAACCCTCGATGGTGATCACGCCCCAGCCGGTGCGGCGCAGACCGGGATCGAGGCCCAGGATTCGGATCGGGATGCGATTCGCGTTCATCATGTGTTCTCGCACCATCGCCTGTCTTGCCCGTCAGGAAAAGGCGCGACTTGCCTTACAAAACCTTAATCCGCGCTAGAGAACCCAGGGTTGCCAAGACGCGGCTCCCAGCACAGAAGAACGCTTCCGTCGCGTGTGGGGGCGCTTTGCGATGGCAGCCATCGTTTTCCTTTCCTTTTTCGCCGCCGCCTGGTGGGTCGGCGGCGTGCAGTTTGGTCACGCGCCGGTCGGCCTGGCCCTGGTGGGACCCGTGATTTCCGTCCTGCTGGTCGTCTTTGCGCGCGGCCGGCTGAAGGGCGAGCCCGCTCGCGCCCCCGCCGACAAGAAGCGGGCGGGCCGCGTGCTCGCCCTGGCCGGGGCCGGCGAGGGCCTGGCGATGTTCGTGGCCGCCAACGTGCTGCTCAATCTGGGCCGGCTGGACGATCTGTTCCCGGTCTGCGCGGTCATCGTCGGCCTGCACTTCCTGCCGCTGGCCAAGTGGATCCCGGCGCCGATCTACTATGTCACCGGCCTGCTGCTGGTGCTGATCGGCCTGGGGGGCCTGGCCCTCGATGCCGCTGACCGGCCGCTGGCGATCGGCTTGGCTGCGGCGGTGGTGCTGTGGGGCAGTTGCCTCGCCCGGCTGGCCAAGCCGGCGGCGCGCGCGGTTCCGGCCTAGAGCATCGCGCGGAAAAGTGGCCACCGGTTTTCCGCAAAAGCGATGCTAAAACAAAAGCCTAGAGCAAGCCGTGCGACTCCTATATCGCGCGGCTTGCTCTAGGCCGGGCTCAGCACCGGCTGGCAGAACAGCCGCTCCAGCAGCAGGCGCTCGACCGCCAGGGCCTCGACGGCGACGCAGACCTCGGCATTGGGCTCGCCTTCGATCCGCTGCAACCGGCCCATGCCCGCGCCATCGGTGATGACCCGCACGCGCGCCGGCTCGAAGCCGAACAACCGAGGCGCGATCAGGCTGACGGCGGCCACCGCGTCGTGAGGATGGCAGCCGTCGATCCCCCAGGCCTTGTGGTGAAAGGCGGCATAGGGACCCAGCGCCCGGTTCAGCCGGACCGACAAGGGTGTGCCGCAACTGGCCGCGCCAGCCGCCATGGCCTCCAGGGTCAGGGTCACCTGGGAGGTGATGTCCAGCGGAATGAGGCGCGGAGCGACCCCGGCCGCCAGCACCCGAGCCAGGGCATCGGCGTCGCTCCAGCTGTTGAAGTCGGCGCCGCCGGCCGCCTTGCCCTCGACCGCGAAGGCTCCGGCCATCACCGTCGGACCCCAGCCGCGAAAGGCGCCAGGCTCCTCCAACAGGCCTTGGGCCAGATTGGTCAGCGGGCCCAGGAACAGACCCGTCAGCTTGCGGCGCGCGCAATAGGCCAGCAGGCTGGCGCCGTGGCCGTGGTCCAGTTCCGGCAGCTTCCAGCGCTGCGAGAAACCCGCGCCGTTCAGGCCGTCGACGCCATGGGCCGGTCGCATCCGTTCGACCCGCCGCTTGGCCAGGCCCGAGCCGGCGCCGATATAGACCTCGGCCGCGCAGCCCGCGAGCCGCAGCACGCCCCGGGCGTTGGCTGCGGCCTGGTCGACATAGGTGTTGCCGAACACCGCCGACACCGAGACCACGTCAACCGCGTCGGGCGCGCGCGCCAGCAGGGCCAGGGCCAGGGCGTCGTCCACGCCGCAGTCGGTGTCGATGTGCAGGCGCAACGGCATGGGGGGAGTGTAGCGCGGTCGGCCTCGTCGCGGAAAGTCCGAGACGCAAAATCCCTCTCCCCTTGCGGGAGAAGGTGTCGCGAAGCCGGCGGATGAGGGGTCTCTCAGGCATCTGGCGCGGCGTTAGGCGGTTTTCGACCCCTCACCCGACCCGCTTCGCGGCCCCCCCTCTCCCCCAAGGGGAGAGGGATTTTGTGTCTCGGACTTTCCGCGACGAGGCCGGCCGCGCTACACTCCCCCCATGCCCTTGCGCCTGCACAACCACACCCGCCGCGGCG
>JACMOF010000067.1 GCA_014378155.1 Caulobacter sp.
AACAACGGCCGCCCCCGCCGGGCGGTTGTCCTGTCGCGTCACCGCGACTTCATCGAAGCCCCGCAGTAGGAGTTCGACTTGATGTTCTTCCAGAGACTGGTCGCCGAAACCGCCGAGGGTCAGCAGACCCTGGCCAGCGTGCCGCAGATCCAGGACGGTCTGACCGGCCGCATTTCCCGCGACACCTACATCGCCTACCTCACCGAGGCCTATCACCACGTCAAGCACACCGTGCCCTTGATGCAGGCCGCGCGCGCCGGTCTGGACGCCCACGACCGCTTCCGCCACGCGCTCGACGACTACATCGCCGAGGAGACCGGTCACGAGCATTGGATCCTCAGCGACATCAAGAACTGCGGCGGCGACGCCGAGGCGGTGCGCAACGGTCAGCCCCGCGAGGCCACCCAGAGCATGGTCGACTTCGCCTACGACTACATCGCCAGGGTCAATCCGATGGGCTTCTTCGGCATGGTTTTCGTGCTCGAAGGGACCAGCGTTCGCCTGGCCACCCAGGGCGCCGAGGCGGTGGCCAAGAACCTGAACCTGGGGCCGGAGTGCTTCAGCTACCTGACCTCGCATGGCTCGCTGGACATGGAGCACCTGGTCTTCTTCCAGAAGCTGATGGACGAGATCACCAACCCCGACGACCAGGCCCCGATCATCGAGGTCGCCAAGGCGATCTTCGACCGTTTCGCCGACGTCTTCCGCTCAATCCCTCATGATCGGGTGGTCTATGTTTAGAGACAAAACCATTCTGCTGACCGGCGGCGCCGGCGGTTTGGGATCGCTGATCTCATCACAGCTCATGGCGGAGGGGGCGAAGGTCGTGGTGCTGGATCGCGCCGAACCCGTCAATGGCGTGGCCTTCCTCAAGCACGACATCTCGACCCCCGAGGGGATCGAGGCCGCCGCCGCGGCGGTGGCGCGCAGCGACTGGGACATCGTCATCAACCTGGCGGGAATTCAGCATTTTGGGCCGTTCGAACGCCAGACGCCCGAGCACCTGATGGCCAGTTACCTGGTCAATCTGATCGGGCCGGTGCGGCTGGCCCAGGCCGCGTTGCCGAGGATGAAGGCGGCGGGGGGCGGACAGATCGTCAATGTCGGCTCGATCTTCGGCTCGATCAACTTCGCCCACTTCGTCACCTATTCCAGCGCCAAGGCCGGCTTGCGCGGCTTCAGTCAGGCGCTGCGCCGCGAGCTGTCGGGTACGGGGATCGACGTGACCTACGTGGCGCCCCGCGCCGTCAAGACCGCGCTCAACTCGCCCGCGGTCATGGAGTTCGCCAAGCTCACCCAGATGAACATGGACCCGCCCGAGCAGATCGCCGCGCGTATCGTCGAGGCCATCCGGGGCCGCAAGCGTGACGTCTATTTCGGCTTTCCCGAAAGCCTGTTCGTCCGGATCAACGCCCTCTTCCCACGCCTCGTCGACAACGCCCTCTCGGCCAACGACCGCAAGGCCGCGCGGCTGTTTTCCCACTGATCTTTCGGAGCCTCGACCATGAAACTTTCCATGTTGGCCGTGATCGCGGCCGTTTCGCTCGTCGGCGCGCCTGTTCTGGCCGCCGACCCGGCTTTCGACGGCCGCATCAACGGCCTGGCCCGAACCTGGGCCCATGTGAACTACGAGGTGCGCGACAAGTCGGCCCAAGCGACTGAAGCAGCCAAGCTGGCGGCCGACGCCGACGCTCTGGCCAAGCAGTATCCCAATCGCGCCGAGCCGTTGGTCTGGGAGGCGATCTCCACGGCCACCGAGGCTGGAGCCAAGGGCGGCATGGGCGGCCTGGCTCTGGCCAAGAGCGCGCGGGGCATGCTGGAGCGGGCTGAAAGGATCAATCCCGCCGCCCTGGGCGACGGCTCGGTCTACACCAGCTTGGGATCGCTCTATGCCCAGGTGCCAGGCTTCCCGATCGGGTTCGGCGACGCGGGCAAGGCGCGCGCCTATCTGACCAAGGCCCTGGCCGCCAATCCGAGCGGCGTGGATTCCAACTTCTTCTATGGCGACTTCCTGATTCGTCAGGGCGACTACGTCGGCGCCGAGGTCGCCTTGCAGCGGGCGCTCAACGCGCCGGCCCGTCCGGGGCGCGAGGTGGCCGATCGTGGGCGCAAGGCGCAGGCGGCGGAGCTTTTGGCGACCGCGCGAAAAAAGGCTCACAGTTAGACCTGATGGCCTTCGTAAGAGATTGGCGGCTTCGAGGGGCGCCGCGATAGGTCTGTCCTGGGTCTATCTCGGCGCCCACTTGCTTGAGTGGTCGGAACCGATGATCGGGCTGGCGATCGGCGTGGCGCCGCTACCCTTGTTGGACGTCGACAAGCCCGTGCGTCGCAAACGTCTTCCAGACAGGCCAAGATTTAGCGATCGCCGGCGCCTGAGGCTTGACGCGAAGCGCCGTCGGTCGTCTTGGCGCAACGCACGGGCTGAACTCAGGATGGCGAGACTTATCGAATAACGCGCTAGGGTGGAACGAGGACGCGTGTAGTCCAGGTAAGGATGTGCCCGGGTTGACCTGTTCGGCTTCACTGAGTG
>JACMOF010000580.1 GCA_014378155.1 Caulobacter sp.
CCTATGACGGACGGGGGCCGATCGTACTGGGGCTGCGATACGCCGTGGTGCGTACGGATCGATCAGTCGTCAGTCTTTATCTGGGCGCCGCCAAGGGCGGAGTGGGGCGCAACGCCGGCTACGCCGCGCCGGGCAGGGGCGACACCGCCCTGGAAGCCCGGCTGTTGGCGGGGACGTCGCGCGACTGGCGCGGACGCCACGTGTTCGGAGACCTCCAGGTCGCGCGGCTCAAGCGGAGCGGCCTGGCCGATGAGACGCGCCTCGACGCAACCCTGGGCCTTCGTCCCGCAAAGTCCTGGCTATTGCTGGCCCAGACCTATGCCGGCAAGGCGGACTCTCGACCCATCGGGTCGCGCTGGATCAAGAGCGAGTTATCGGTGGTTCGTGACCTGGGCGATTGGAGCGTGCAGGCTGGGTGGCGGCAGACGCTAGCCGGTCGGGAGACTCCGGCCGATCGGGGTGTCGTCCTGGCGGTCTGGCGCAGGTTCTGACTGTTTCAAAACTGAGACATCCGGTCATCTGTGTGTCACTGGACGCGGGTTAGAGCAGGCGGCATATGAGCCACAGTGCACAAGCTAGGCCGACTCTCCTCGGCGCCCGGAGCTTTTCGTGATCCGCAGACACTTCTTTCTCGTCGCGGCGGTCGTCGCTGTTCTGCTGATGCTGCTGGTCGGGGGGCTCAAGCTGGCCTTCGGCGGCAAGGCCCCCAACCAAGGCGGGCCCGGCGGCGGTGGGGGTGGCGGTCGCGCCATCGCCGTGTCGCAGATCACCGTCAAGCCGCGCGATTTCACCGACCGGGTGGAAGTGCTGGGCGTGGCCAAGGGCCGCCAGTCGGTAACCATCACCTCCAACACCGCCGAACTGATCACCAACGTGCACTTCAGTGACGGCCAAGCTGTCTCCAAGGGCCAGGTGCTGGTCGAACTGAAGGCCGACCAGGAGAACGCCGGCATCGCCGAGGCCCAGGCCCGCTACGCTCAAGCCGACCGCGAATACACGCGATGGAAGACCCTGGCCGACAAGGGGATCGCCCCACGCGCCACCGCCGAGCAATATCTGGCCGCCCGCGACACCGCCCGCGCGGCCGTCAGCTCGGCCAGCGCCCAAAAGCTGGACCGGGTAATCCGCGCGCCGTTCTCGGGCGTGGTGGGCATTTCCGACATCGCGCCGGGCGCCTTGATCAGCCCCGGAACGCCGATCGTCAGTCTGGACGACGTTTCGATGATCCGCGTCGATTTCTCGGTGCCCGACCGCTATCTGCCGATCCTGCGCAACGGCCTGATGATCACCGCCGCGCCGGACGCCTTGCCGGGCGAGACCTTCACCGGCCGGATCGCCCAGATCGACACCCGCATCGACCCCGCGACCCGCGCCCTCAAGGCTCGGGCCGAATTTCCCAATGCTGACGGGCGCTTGAAGCCTGGCATGCTGATCAAGGTCGGCATCGACCAAGGCCAGCACCAGGCCGTGGCCGTGCCGGAAGCCGCCATCCAGTTCGAGGGGACTCAGGCCTCGGTGTTCCTGATCGCCAAGGGCCCCAAGGGCCAGGTCGCTCGTCGCACCACGGTGCAGACCGGCCTGTCGTCCGATGGGTTTGTCGAGATCGTCTCGGGCCTGAAGGCTGGTGACAAGATCGTCGGCGACGGCCTGAACCGCGTGCAGGATGGCGCGCCGATCGGCGGCGGACAGCCGGGCGCGGGCAAGGATGACAAGGCCCAGGGCGGCCAGCCCGGCAAGAAGGCCGGCTGATGCTTTCCGACCTTTCCGTACGCCGCCCAGTCTTCGCGGCCGTCGTCGCGATCATCCTGTGCGTGATCGGCCTGGCCGCGTTCAGCAGCCTGGCCATCCGTGAGCTGCCCAATGTCGACCCGCCGGTGGTGTCGATCTCGACCACCTATACCGGCGCCTCGGCCGAGGTTATCGAGGAGCGCATCACCCAGGTGATCGAGCGCCAGGTGGCCGGCATCCAGGGCATCGACCGCGTCAACAGCTCCTCGCGCGACGGCCGCTCGCAGATCACCATCACCTTCACCCTGGATCGCGACCTCGACGCGGCCGCCAACGATGTGCGCGACGCCGTCAGTCGGGTGACCTCGAACCTGCCCGACCAGGCCGATCCGCCACAGATCGCCAAGGCCCAGGCCGACAGCTCGCCCATCGTCATCCTGAACCTGACCTCAAAGACCCTCTCGCCGCTGGAATTGGCCGACTATGCCGACCGCTATCTGGTCGAGCGCCTGTCGACCGTGCCGGGCGTGGCCCAGGCCGGCTTGAACGGCCAGCTCTACGCCATGCGCATCTGGCTCGATCCCGACGCCATGGCGGCGCGCGGCGTGACGGTCGATGACGTCGAGGCCGCGCTGAACAGTCAGAACGTCGAATTGCCGGCAGGGGCGCTGGAGGGTGACTCCAAGGACTTCACCATCCGCGTCGCTCGCAGCTACTCCAAGCCCGAGGACTTCGTGAAGCTGCCCCTGCGTCCGGCCGACGCTGGCGGCTTCGTGATCCGCCTGGGCGACGTGGCGCGGGTGGAGGAGGGCTCCAACGAGCGCCGCAAGATCTTCCGCGGCAACGGCGTCAACCAGGTCGGCATCTTCCTGACCCGCCAGTCCCAGGCCAATGACGTGGCCATCTCCAAGGTGGTCGACAAGGAACTGGTCGAGATCAACAAGACGCTGCCGATCGGCACCCAGCTGATCAAGGCGGACGACAATTCGATCTTCACCGCCGAGGCGATCCACGAGGTGTGGGTCACCATGGGCATTTCGATCGGCCTGGTGGCCCTGGTCAACCTGGTGTTCCTGGGCAGTTGGCGCTCGGCCCTGATCCCCTCGATCATCGCGCCGATCTGCATCCTCTCGACCTTCATCATCCTGGCGCCGCTGGGTTTCTCGCTGAATCTGCTGACCCTGCTGGCCCTGGTGCTGGCCGTCGGCCTGGTGGTCGATGACGCGATCGTCGTGGTCGAAAACATCCAGCGGCGCGTGGACGAGGGCGAGCCGGCCAATGTCGCGGCCCTGCGCGGCACCCGGCAGGTGTTCTTCGCCGTGGTGGCCACCACCATCGTGCTGATCTCGGTGTTCGCGCCGCTGATGTTCCTGCCCGGCTATATCGGTCGGCTGTTCGTCGAGCTGGCCGTGGCCATCGCCGCCGCCGTGGCCTTCTCGGCCCTGCTGGCGCTGAGCCTGTCGCCGATGCTGGCCTCTAAGCTGCTGAAGCCCGCCTCGGGCGGCAGTTGGTTCAACCGCAAGGTCGACCACGCGATGGACCGGTTGAAGGACAGCTATCGCCATTCGCTGGAACGCCTGCTCGCCGCCCGCGCGGGCGCCATCGGGACGGGTGCCGTGGTGCTGGTCCTGGCCCTGGTGGCCGGCGGCCTGTTCGTCGCCCTGCCGCAGGAGCTGGTCCCCGCCGAGGATCGCGGCCGCGTCGATATCTCGATCAACGGGCCCGAGGGCGCGGGGTTCGACTACACGGTCAAGGCCGCCAACGCCGTCGAGAAGCAGCTCGAAAAGTACCGGGCCGACGGCGTCGCCGCACGGACCATCATCGCGGTGCCGCGTTTTGGCCAGAACCAGTTCAACACCGGCAATGGCGTGCTGGTGCTGAAGGGCTGGGGGGAGCGGAACAAGACCGCCGACCAGGTGGCCGCCGAGCTCAACAAGACCCTGAGCAAGATCACCGGCGTGCGCGCCGTGGCCAGTGTGCGCGGCGCCTTCCAGCGTGGCGGAGGCGGTGGCGGCGGCACCAATGTCGACCTGATCGCCACCGGCAACGACTATGTCGAGCTGGCCAACTGGCTGAAGCCGATCCTGGCTCAGGCCCAGGACAATCCGGGCCTGTCCCGTCCCCGCATCGACTATGAGCCCACCTCGCCGCGCCTGTCGGTGCAGATCGACCGCGACAAGGCCGCCAGCCTGGGCATCTCGGCCCAGTCGATCGGTCGGGCCCTGGAGACGATGTTCGGTTCGCGCCGGGCCACGACCTACATCAAGAACGGCCAGGAATACGACGTCATCCTGCAGTCCAGCCTCGAGCAGCGCCGCAGCCTGGCTGACCTGGACCGGCTGCAGGTGCGCACCCAGTCGGGCGCGCTGGTGCCGCTGTCGACCGTGGTCACCACCCAGCTGCGGGGCGACGCTCCGGACCGTCCACGCGTCGATCGCCTTCGCTCGGTGACCCTGACAGCGCAGCTGTCGCCCGGCTACACCGTCGGCGACGCGGTGAAATTCTTGCAGGACCAGGCCGCCGCCAATCCGAGCCCCGGCGTCAGCGTCAAGTGGGGCGGCCAGGCCAAGGACTTCCTGGAAGCCTCCGGCGCCGTCGGTATCGCCTTTGGCCTGGCCCTGCTGCTGGTCTTCCTGGTGCTGGCCGCGCAGTTCGAAAGCTGGATCCACCCGGCCGTCATCATGCTGACCGTGCCCCTGGCCGTTCTGGGCGGGCTGTTTGGCCTGCTGATGACCGGTTCGACCATCAACACCTACAGCCAGATCGGCCTGATCATCCTGGTCGGCATCGCCGCCAAGAACGGCATCCTGATCGTCGAGTTCGCCAACCAGCTGCGCGACGAAGGCCTGAAGGTGAAGGAGGCGGTGATCGAGCCCGCCGCTCTGCGCCTGCGGCCGATCATCATGACCCCGATCGCCACCGCCATGGGCGCCCTGCCGCTGATGCTGTGGACCGGGGCGGGGGCGGGCAGCCGAAAGACCATCGGGGCGGTGATCTTCACCGGCGCGATCTTCTCCACCCTGCTGACACTGTTCATCGTCCCGGTGTTCTACAACCTGCTGGCCCGCTTCACGAAGTCTCCGGAGTGGACGTCGCGGCAGATCGAAGCGTATGAAGCCCGCGAGAAGAGCGGGGAGGGGCAAGCCTCACCCGTCTGAACCGGGTGAGGAAGCATGGCTGAAGCCGTATTAGCGGCGAAGCGGCAGGAGCTTGCGCTTCTGCGTCGCATCGAGGAACGCATTCTCTGGCTGGCCTCTTGGACCATCCACAACGCCAACCACCTGCGCGAGAGCCGCGACGGCCTGAAGGTGGGCGGCCACCAGGCCTCCTGCGCCTCGATGACCACCCTGATGACCGCGCTCTACATGAAGGCGCTGCGGCCGCAGGATCGCGTGGCGGTCAAGCCGCATGCCAGCCCGGTGTTTCACGCCATCCAGCACCTGTTCGGCCGCCAGAGCCTGGACAAGCTGAAGGCGTTCCGCGCCCTGGGCGGGGCGCAGTCCTATCCCTCACGGACCAAGGACGTCGATGACGTGGATTTCTCCACCGGCTCGGTCGGCCTCGGCGTGGCCATGACCGCCTTCGCCTCGCTGACCCAGGACTACCTGGCGGCGCGCGGGTCGGTGAAGCCCGAACGGATGGGCCGGATGATCTCGCTGCTGGGCGACGCCGAGCTGGACGAGGGCAATATCTACGAGGCCCTGATCGAGGCTTGCAAGCACGACATCCGCAACACCTGGTGGATCGTCGACTACAACCGCCAGAGCCTGGACGCCACCACCAAGGACCGGATGTTCACCCGCTACGGCGACATCTTCGAGGCGGCCGGCTGGACGGTCGAGACGCTGAAATGGTCCAAGCGCCAGCGCGAGGCCTTCGCCAAGCCCGGCGGCGCTGCGCTGAAGACCTGGATCGAGACCGCCCCCAACGACCTCTATGCCGCCCTCAGCTACCAGGGCGGCGCGGCCTGGCGCGAGCGGTTGACCGCCGATCTGGCGGGCGAGGCCGAGACCCTGGCCTTGATCGCCGCCTACAAGGACCTCGACCTGGCCGAACTGATGACCGAGCTGGGCGGTCACTGCATGGAGACCATACTGGAGGCCTTCGAGCGGGCCAGTCAGGACGACGCCCCGCGCTTCTTCATCGCTTACACCGTCAAGGGCCTGCGCCTGCCGTTCCAGGGGCATAAGGACAATCACTCAGGCCTGATGACCGAGACCCAGATCTCGCAGCTGCGCGGCCGGCTAGGCGTGGTCGAGGGCGAGGAGTGGGACGCGCTGTCGGGGCTATCGGCCGCCGAGCACACCGCCCTGAAGGGCCTGGTCGCCCGCGCGCCGTTTGCCGCCAATGTCGAGCGCAACCACGTCGCCCCGATCATCGCCACGCCGACAGCGGACGAGCTTCTTGTCCCTGTTCTGGGCGGCGGCGAGCAGTCGACCCAGGCGGCGTTCGGCAAGGTGATGTTCGAGATCTCGCGGCGCGACGACGAGTTCGCCGGGCGGGTGGTGACCACCTCCCCCGACGTCACGGTCTCGACCAATCTCGGCGGGTTCGTGAACCGCCGGGGCGTATTCCAGCGCCGAGCGCATGAGGACGTCTTCAAGCGCCGGCGCATCCCCTCGGCCCAGGTGTGGTCCAAGGCCGAGACCGGCCAGCATGTCGAGTTGGGCATCGCCGAGAACAACCTCTTCATCGCCCTGGCCGCCTTGGGCCTGACCGCGCCGCTGTTTGGCGAGCGGCTGTTCCCGGTCGGCACGCTATACGACCCGTTCATCGCTCGGGGCTTGGACGCCTTGAACTACGCCTGTTACCAGGACGCCCGCTTCCTGCTGGTGGCCACGCCCTCGGGCCTGACCCTGGCCCCCGAAGGCGGCGCGCACCAGTCGATCACCTCGCCGCTGATCGGCATGGGCCAGCCGGGGCTCGACAGCTATGAGCCGGCCTTCGCCGACGAGACGGCGGTGCTGATGGCCCACGCCTTCGATCAGATCCAGGCCAAGGACGGGACCTCGACCTATCTGCGGCTCTCCACCCGGGTGATCAGCCAGCCCGAGCGGGCGGACGACGCCTGGCGCCAGGGCGTGATCGACGGCGCCTACTGGCTGCGGCCCCCCGCTCCCGGCGCGCGCCTGGCCATCGCCTATGCCGGGGCCCTGGCCCCCGAGGCCCTGGCGGCCTTCGAGGCGGTGCTGGAGGACGAGCCCGGCGCGGGCCTGCTGGCCATCACCTCGGCCGACGTGCTGCACCGCGACTGGACCGCCGCCGGCCGCTCGCGGTGGACCGACGGCGCGGCCCGCACCTCCACCATCGAGACCCTGCTGGGGCCGCTGGCGCGCGACGCGGGCCTGGTGACGGTGATCGATGGCGCGCCGTCCACGCTATCGTGGCTGGGTTCGGTGCGCGGCACGCGGCTGCGGGCCCTGGGTCTGGAAACTTTTGGCCAGTCGGGCGACCTGCAAGACCTCTACGCCAAGTACCGCCTCGACGCCGACGCCATCCTGGACGCCTGCGCGGACGTGATGATCTAGCGCCGCTCGTCCCCTAGCTCGACCGCCTGGATCAGGTCTTCCAACACCGTGTAGGTCGCGGTGACCCGGGTGTCGGACCACAGGTGGCCCGAGTGGTCGTGGATGGACACCTGCAGCTCGGTGCTCAGGCGGCCGTCGGGCAGGTCCGTCACCGTCAGCAGATCGACGGCGGGGGCCATGGTCTCGAACAGGCGCTGGTAGAAGGCCCGCACGGCGGCCGGCCCCACCAGCTCGCCTCCGTCCAGATAGTCGAGGAAACGAACGTCGGGATGAAACAGCCTCATCAACCCGTCGAGATCGCGGCGATCCAGGGCGTCGTGCAGGCGGACGATCAGGGTGTTCGCTTCGCTCATGGTCGTCAGGTCCTGACCAGGGGTTCGGTGTCCATGCGCGCGATCAGACCGTCCCGGAACGTGTAGTAATGTCGCACGCAGGTATCGGACCACAGCTTGCCGGTCGAGGCGTTGTGGACGGTCTGGTGGATATCGACGGCGATCCGGCCATCCGGTTGGACGGCGAAGGCCGAGGCGGCCAGCTCAACCCGGATCGACCGGCTCGTCTCCATCCAATAGGCCTCCATCGCGTCCTGCCCGATCACGCGCCCGGCGCCGGTCTGGTTGGGCCAGTCGATGTCGGCCGTGACCAGGGTCGAGAAAGCCACCCAATCGTTGCGGTTATAGGCGTCGAAGAATCGGGTGAGCAGCGCCTGGGCGTCTTCCATGGCTAGGTCGGGGGCGGCTTGTAACCGCTCTCCACCTTCAGATAGGCGATAAGGTCGATGCGGTCCTTGGGGTCGTGCAGGCCGGCGAAGGTCATCTTGGTGCCCGGCAGGTAGGTGCGCGGGTTGTCGAGCCACTTGTCCAGATGCTCGGCGTCCCAGGTGAAGCCGGCGGCGGCTACGGCGGACGAGTACCTGTAATCTGCCTTCGACCCCGCCTTGCGGCCGAACACGCCATGCAGGTTGGGGCCCGTCATGTTTGGCCCGCCCTCGGTGATGGTGTGGCACGAGCGGCAGAGGGCGAACTTGCTCTGGCCGTTCAGCAGGTCGCCGGTGTTGTAGGGGGCGGGGAGGGCGGCCAGCAGGGCCTGTCTTTCGGCGTCGGTGGGGGCTGCGGCGGCCGAACTGGCGCCACCCGCGCCCGAAGCCCCGCCTGGCGCCTTCGAGCAGCCCGTCAAAATTACGCAAAGAGCCGCGGTCGCGGCGAAATGGAACAGACGCATCAAGGGTCCCCAACTGTCATTATGTCGCAAGCTCTGCGGCGGCGCGCCGCATTCATTTTCTCACCCAACTGTGGGCCCGACGGCCAATATATAACGCTGTTATCCTGACAATGTCTCGCCACAGTTAGGCGCGCGCCCTGCGACAACGATCGCTATCCTACAGAATGCAAACGCAAAATGCCCGATTGCAAACCGTGGGTATGCACATAAAAAATTGACCGGAATTAACCATAAACGTACCCCTGATGAGGCCAGGGGGGCTGCCCTGGCGACCAGGATGGAAGCAAAATCATGGACTGGAACGAAGATCGCACCGCCACCCTCCGCAAGCTGTGGTTGGAGGGCATGAGCGCCAGCCAGGTGGCGAGACAACTGGGCGGCGTCAGCCGCAGCGCGGTGATCGGCAAGGTTCACCGCCTGGGTATCACCGTCCGCGACGTCCCCGCGCGCCAACGCAATGTGGTCCGCACCGCGAGCCGGGCTCAACCCCGCGCCCGCGACGTCCGCGAACCGACCAGCGCCGCGCGCCCGGTCATCCGCTACACCGCGCCGGTTGTCGAGATGACCGCCACCTCGAGCATATTGGGCCTCGAGACCCATTCCTGCCGCTGGCCGATCGGCGATGTCGACTCCCACGACTTCGGCTTCTGCGGCCGGGACAAGACCGCCCGCGCCTCCTACTGCGAAGACCATGCCCGCGGGGCGTTCCGCAAGTTGTCCTCCCCGGCCCAGGTCAAGGCCTGGGGCGCGCAACCCGCCCGCCTGGCCCAGTACAACGCTTGATCCGCCCTGACGCTGCAACCCGCTTCTGGAACGACCCCCATGAACATGGTCTTCATCGAAAACACCGCCGGCAGCAGCCAGGTCATCACCATCATCGAGGAGTTCGCCGGCCACTCGGTGTCGCGCGACCTCAACCCCGGTGAGAACACCCACATCCCGGTGGGCCAGTTCAAGTCGATCGTGGTGCGCGAGACCTATCCCGACGACTGGTTGACCCGGGCCCGCGCCCGCAACGCGACGATCCCCAACTGACCACGAACCGAGCGGAGCGCGCGCGTCAGACGGGCGCCGCCCCCCTCTCGAAGGCGAAAAACACAACGGCCCCGCGAAACCGCTCGCGGGGCTTTTTCGTGGGCGGAACCCCCATGGTTAATGTTACGTTAGGGTCGGAGAACGGTGGTAGATGATCGTTCACGCCACGGGGACCGGCGTCGGGCGTTTCCAAAATGTGCATTCGGGCGTGACGCGCGGGTGATCCGCGCGCCATGATTGTGCGACGGCCTAGCTTGTGGGATGAAAGCGCCCGGACGGCAT
The DNA here is from genome assembly GCA_014378155.1 of Caulobacter sp. Taxonomy (GTDB): domain Bacteria; phylum Pseudomonadota; class Alphaproteobacteria; order Caulobacterales; family Caulobacteraceae; genus Caulobacter. The sequence continues at coordinate 9,795 of JACMOF010000580.1, forward strand.
GGGGGGAACCATGTCAGATCACGATCAGGGGGAGGCCTGCGGTTTGCCGTTACCGACCTATGTCGGCTATTTGATGTATCAGACCGAGCAGCACCGGCGCGCCCTGGCGGCCGACTGCATCGCGCAACACGGCCTTACCTTCGGCAAATGGGTGGCCCTGGCCTCGCTGTCGCGGTTCGGCGAGTGCTCGATGACCCGCCTGGCCAAGCTGTCGGCCGCCGACCGCACCACCCTGACCCGCTCCATCGACGGCCTGATCCGCGAAGGCCTGGTCGAACGCTGCGCCCAAGCCTCCGACCGCCGCAAGGTGGTGGTGCGCCTGACGACCGCCGGCGAAGAGCTGCTGGACCGCGTCCGTGAGGACATCCACCCGATCCACCAGGAAGTCTGCGCCGAACTCACCGAAGAGGAACAGGCCAACCTGGCGACCTACCTGCAGAAGATCCTCAGTGGACTGATCACCGAGCCCGAGTGGAAGCACGAGGTGCTGTCGTACGGCCC
>JACMOF010000581.1 GCA_014378155.1 Caulobacter sp.
ACGCTCTACTACGCCGGCCGGGCCTGTGAGGCGCTGCGCAATTCGGGCCTGATGGCCAATTTCACCGGCGTCGACACGGGCCACCCGTTCTGGATCGCCACGGCGCGCAAGGATGGCGGCGACCGATTGTTCAAGGGCGCGGGCGATCCGCCGGTGATCGACGACGACGTGCGCGAGGACTATTGGCGCGACGTTCGGGGCCTGCCGGATCCGGACGTGGCGGGCTAGGCGTCCAGCGCCGAGCGGACGTCGGTCATCGGAAAGTCGTCGCCCTTGTAGAGCAGTGGCGCGCCGAGTTGCTTGGCCAAGGCGTAGGCGAAGCAGTCGGCGAGGTTCAGGCGGGCGGGGTGGTGTCCTTTGCCGTAGGTGAGGTAGGCGTCTAGAGCCTTGGCGGAGTCCTCGGGGTCGGGGTGGACGGCGACTCCGAGTTGAGCAAGCCAAACGTCCAGTTCAGCCCGGTCTTCGAGATGGCCCCGACTGATCAAGACGACGCCGGTTTCAACATAGTTGAATGCGGAGATTACGGTCCGATCCGAGGATAACAAGGCTTGCATGATCAGAATGTGGTCAGGCTCGCTGGTGGCGACGGCGACCAACGCCGAGGTATCGACGACAATCATTCAGGATCGGTTGTGTCGAGGCCGGGGATTTCGTTAAGCTCATCGAAGTCGGCCTTGGTGACGTTCAGCTTGACCTTGTCCAGGCCGACGGCGCGCCTGAAGCGATCGGTCGCTTCGCGCATTTCCTCGATCGTCCGCGCTCGATGCGGTCGGGCTTCGTGTTGCTTGGCCAAGCGTTCGCGCACCGCGACCTCTACGGCGGTTGTCAAGCTTTCGCCCGTCAGTCCGGCGAGTTCGCGCACGGCGCGCTCGGCCTCTGGATTCTTGATCAGGATGCCCATGGCGATCTCCGTATAGACCGCAGTATATACTGACAGCCTCGCTCCCGGAAGCGTATCCTCCGCCACCATGACCAAGCCCCTCCCCGCCGACACCCTGTCCCGCCTGAAGGCCGTGCTCGGCGAGGGCGGGTGGAGCCAGGACCCTGATCGTCTGGCCCCCAAACTGGTCGAATGGCGCGGGCGGTGGTCCGGCCAGACCCCACTGCTGGCCCTGCCACGCTCCACGGCCGCGGTGGCCGCAGTGGTCGGCATCTGCGCGGCCGACGGCGTGGCCATCACCCCGCAGGGCGGCAATACCGGCCTGGTCGCCGGCCAGATCCCGCAGGGCGAGATCCTGCTCTCCACCGAGAAGCTGACGAGGGTGCGCGACATCGACGCCTTCGACGACGTCATGGTGCTGGAGGCCGGGGTCACCTTGGCGACGGCCCATGAGGCCGCGCTCTCGGTCAGCCGCCGCTTTCCCCTGAGCCTGGCCTCGGAAGGCTCTTGCACCATCGGCGGCCTGGCCTCGACCAATGCCGGCGGCACGGCGGTGCTGCGCTATGGCACGATGCGCGACCAGATCCTGGGGATCGAGGCGGTGCTGCCCAATGGCGAGGTTTGGAACGGCCTGAAGCGGCTGCGCAAGGACAATACCGGCTATGACCTCAAGCACCTGCTGATCGGGGCCGAGGGCACGCTGGGGGTGATCACCGCCGCCAGCCTCAAGCTCTATCCGCTGCTGGCTTCACGCTGCGTGGCCATCGCCGCCGTCGCTACCCCACACGCCGCCATCGCCCTGCTGGCCAGGGCCAAGGACGAGACCGGCGGCGCGATCGAGGCCTTCGAGCTGATGAGCCGGCTGGGCGTGGCGTTCGCGATCAAGAACATCCCCGGCCTGCGCGAGCCGCTGGAGGCCGTCCATCCCTGGTACGTGCTGATCGAGACCGCCTCGGGCGAACCGGGCGCCGCCGAAGCGGCCATGCAGCGGTTGCTGTCGGACGCGCTGGAGACCGGCCTGATCCAGGACGCGGCCGTCGCACAATCCCAGACCCAGGCCCAAGCCTTCTGGGCCGTGCGCGAGAACCAGTCCGGCGGCCAGAAGCCCGAAGGCGCGGCCTGGAAGCATGACGTCTCCGTGCCGGTCTCCAAGGTCGCCGCCTTCATCGACCAGGCCACGGCGGCGGTGGAAAAGCTGTCGCCCGGCGTCCGGGTGGTCGCGTTCGGCCATGTTGGCGACGGCAATGTCCATTACGACGTTCTGCGGGCCGACGGCGCGCCCATGAACGAGAAGGGCGACGACCCGCACGACGCCCTGCGCGATACGGGCGCCCGCATCGTCCATGACATCGTTGCGTCGATGGACGGCTCGATCAGCGCCGAGCACGGCCTGGGGGCGATGAAGTCGGTCGAGGCCCTGCGCTACAAGAGCGCCGTAGAGGTCGAGGCCCTGCGGGCCATCCGCGCCGCGCTGGACCCCCAGCGGATCATGAACCCGCGCGTGCTGTTCTAGGCTGTCCTGTCCGCCGCCTTCGCCAGGGCGTTGGCGCGGGCTCTCCGGACGCCCAGACAGACGAACATCGACGCCAGGGCGCCGAGCGGAACCGTCGCCTTGTAATAGCCGGCCTGCTGGCCCGGCCCGAGGATGTTGATGGCCGCCGGCACGAAGCCCCACACGCCGTCCGAAGCGCGCATCC
>JACMOF010000582.1 GCA_014378155.1 Caulobacter sp.
GTCCACCCATTTCGGCGCCAGTACGCTCGCGACGGCCAGCGACCAGAAGGGAATGATCCCCAGAACGCCGTAGGCCAGGACGCCGCGCGGCGTATGTCCCGTTCGCCCTGTCATCGCTTCCTCGCCCGCCGCGCCAGGCCCCATCGCAAGATCGTCTGCAATCCCGGGCGCAATCTAAGAAAGAGGCCGTAGGCTCGTTCCAGGAGCCAAAGGACCGGCGGCGGCGAGGCCAGCACGGCGAGCGGGCGTAGGGCCGGCAGGACACCCCACATGGCCACGAAGGCCGCCGCCCCGGCGACCACCGGCCCGCCGCGAGGCTGGGCGTGCAACCGCGCCAACCGCGCCACGCGATCGTTCGGACACGCACCCGGTAGGCTGAGATCGACGAACTCGATCGCCGAGGCGCGATCAAGCTGACTCATCAGCCCGATCTCCGCCCTGCAGATCGGGCAGTCGCCATCGTACCAGACGGTCAGCGAACGCGGGTCCGCCACGGCTACTGGGGGCCTGACAGCCATGCGAACGCTGAGTGATTGTGAATGGACTCGAAGTTTTCCGAGGAGACCTCATAGCGGGCCACGCGGGGATCGGCGGACAGCGACACAGCGATGTCGCGCACGAGATCTTCCACGAACTTCGGGTTCTCGTAAGCGCGCTCGGTCACATACTTTTCGTCTGGTCGCTTCAGAAGCCCCCAGAGCTGGCAGGACGCGCTCGCCTCAGCGATATCGATGAGGTCCTGCAACGGCAACACGGCGCCCTGCGCCAGCGTCGCGGCAATGATGATGTGCGAGCGCTGGTTATGGGCGCCGTAGAGCGAGATCTCTTTCGAGCACGGACAGAGGCTGGTGACCGGGGTCAGGATCTGCTGGGTGATCGACAGCTGGCCATTGGCATGTTCGGCGCGGAGCGTCAGCTGGTGGTCGAGCAAGCTCTTGATCCCCGAAACGGGCGCGGTCTTGCGGACAAAGTAGGGCATCCGCATCTCGATGACGCCGCTCTCGGCGCCGAGGCGCGTCAGCATGGTCGCCATCAGGCTTGATAGGGTTTCCGCGGAAAGGGGCGCCTTGAAATCCTCCAGCACCTCCAGGAACCGCGACATGTGGGTTCCCTTGGCGTGGGCCGGCAGGGACACGTACATGTCGATGACCGCAACCGAAGGCTGGACGCCGTCGTGCGTGGCGATGAGCATCGGATAGGTAACCGATTTCACGCCCACCCGCTGTATGACGATGTTTCGAGAATCCTCGCTGGACTGCACATCTGGCATCAGCGCGGTGGTGATCATGTTCATGGCGGGCTCCGCGTGTTTGTCCTGGACAAATACGCCTTGAAGCCCGATTGTCCAGAAAATAACTGATAGTTGTCCATGACAAATATAGATGCACCCGACAGCTCGCGCCTGATGAGCATCGCGGCGGTCGAGCGCGACTGCGGCTTGCCCAAAGACACGCTGCGCGTCTGGGAGCGACGCTACGGTTTCCCCAAACCGTTGAGGGACCACAATGACGAACGGCTGTACCCAGCCGATCAGGTCGCCACCCTCCGCCTGCTCCGCCGTTTGGTGGCTGCGGGCCATCGTCCCGGGAGAGTGGTCGGCCGCCCGGACGAGGACCTTTTCGCCCTGCTACGGCAGATCGACTCCCAGGCGCCGCGGTCCGTCGGGGGCGAGGGCCAGCAGGTTCTGAAGCTTCTGGAGGCTTATGACGCGGCCGGGCTGCGGGAGGTTTTGAACGCCATGGTCATGCGGGCCGGCTTGGGCGCGTTCGCAGCCGAAATCGGGCCTGGGCTAGCAGAGGCGGTCGGGGTCGCGTGGTCGCGGGGCGAGCTTGAGATCCATCAGGAACACCTGTTCACCGAGCAGTTCACGACCGTCCTGCGCAGCGCCATCAATGCAGCCCAGGGCGCAGGCGTGCCGCGCCGTCGCCCGCGGGTTTTGTTCAGCACCTTTCCGCAAGAACCGCATGCTCTGGGCCTGCTGATGGCCGAGGCGATGTTCACGCTCGAAGGCTGCCTCGGCATTTCCTTGGGCGTGCAGACACCGATCCCCGAAATTGCTGCTGCCGCCAGGGCGCACGAGGTCGACATCCTGGCGCTGTCGTTCTCGTCGATGATCCCGGTGACTCAGGCGGTCGCTGGCCTCTCTGAACTGCGCGCCCTCGTGCCCAGTACCGTAGAGATCTGGGCCGGCGGCGCCTGCGCCGGCCTACGACCGAAGCCCGGCGTCCGGGTGCTGCGAGCGCTAGCCGCCATCGGGCCCGCAGTTACGGCGTGGCGGGCTTGTGAAGATGGAAGGATCGCTCAAGTGTGATGCAACCGAGCCGATTAGACAGATATTCTCAACAGCAAAAGCAAGACCGCAACAATCAGAAGGAAAAGTCTCATGAAAAAGTTTGTAGTTCACATTTGGAGTTACGTATTCGACCATAATGTCAGCCCGCTGCGTCATATTCCGGACGTTCCCACTAGACATATGATACTGCAGATTCTGGCTTGGATGTGGGTTTCGGCCTTTTCTATTGCTATTGGTAGCTACACATTCTTCGCTGTAAGTATGATTGGACACATAGCTCTAATAGCAGCTGCGGCCATAACTGTTGCGACCTACACAGCCGCAGAAAAGAAGCCAGCGTTGTTTGCATTTCAATCGGCGCGTAGGCCCGACGGGGAGCACGAATAGAACTCGTCGGATGCGGGCTTTGGCGGCTTGAATTGCACCCGCTAGAACTTGTCGCATGGCCTTCGACTCAATCGCAATCGGCCGCCGTACACCGCACCGGAGCACGCCACCAAAGAGCCGGCGGCGTGCTGACGGGTCGCAAGAGAGTAGGATGATTATGAGACGGAGAGTATTGGGCGCAGTACTGGGCGTCACCCTCATCGGAACCGTTGCGATGGCCGTCGAAGAACCACCCTTTAAGGCCGTCCTCCGCGAGGGCGCTTTCGAAGTCCGCGACTATCCGGCCCTGGTGGTTGCTGAGGTGACCGTCGGCGGGGACCAGAAAGAAGCGGCCGGCAAAGGCTTTCGCCTGCTCGCCGGCTATATATTTGGTGGCAACAAACGCCGCCAAAGCATCGCCATGACGGCGCCGGTAGCCCAGTCGTCGATGAGCGAGAAGATCGCCATGACCGCGCCGGTCACCCAGACCCAGAGTGCAAACGAATGGGTCGTGCGCTTCACGATGCCGAGCGCCTATTCCTTAGCGACGCTTCCCGAACCTAACGACCCTAAGGTGCACCTGCGCGTTCTTGCGCCCGCCCGCTTTGCGGTTCTCCGATTCTCTGGCCTGGCGCGGAAGGACGATGTCGCCGCCAAAACCTCCGAGCTCGAAAAGATTACTGGAACACACCACTTCCGCGCTGTCGGCCCGGCGTCGCTGGCCCAGTATGATCCCCCGTGGACCCCCTGGTTCTTGCGGCGCAACGAAGTGATGATCCCCGTCGCGCCCTGATTGCGCCTGATCGGCCAAACGACGGCAGCGGCCTGCAGCTCTCACAGCGGCCAGGATCTGCGGTCGTGGCGCTCGTCGCGGGACGCTCTTGTCGATAGTCGCAGGCTTGGCGGGTCAACACCTCCGCGCGACTGACATGGGACCGCTCGCCGCACCATTCGCAGGGGAGACTTGCGATTTCCTATTCGAGCACAGGGCCGATTGCGCGCTCTTTCCCGTGCATCGTGGCGAGGACGGCGACGGTGTTTTTGTAAGGACGATCATCAGCCGCCATGTTCAGAAGTAGCCCTCTTGTGAGGTGGCGCCGGAAATTCGGACAGTTGGCCAATACCAAAAGCCCCTAGCTCTGACTCCGACAGGA
>JACMOF010000583.1 GCA_014378155.1 Caulobacter sp.
AGATGGGCGTCGCCGCCCGCATGGCGGTGCTGGCCAGGCTGGCCCATCGGCTCGAGGAGCACGGCAAGTGAAGTCCGTCCCTCTATTTTCCGCTCAGCCCGGCGAATGCCGGGACCCAGATCCCAAGGCTGAGGGGATGATTGGAAGACCTCGACGTTCCTGGAACCCACCTCAAAGCCACTCCATCTGGGTCCCGGCATTCGCCGGGATGAGCGGAAAATAGAGGGACGGACTTCACTTCCCATGCTCCTCGAGCCGATGGGCCAGGCTGGCCAGCACCGCCATGCGGGCGGCGACGCCCATCTCGACCTGGTCCTGGATCAGGCTGATCTCGGGATCGTCGGCGACGTCGGAATCGATCTCCACGCCCCGGTTCATCGGCCCAGGATGCATGACCTTGGCCTTGGGCGCGGCGCGGGCCAGCTTCTCGCGGTCCAGGCCGTAGAAGCGGAAATATTCGCGGGTCGAGGGCACGAAGGCGCCTTGCATCCGCTCCATCTGCAGGCGCAGCATCATCACCACGTCGACCCCGGCGAGGCCGGCCTTCATGTCATGATGGACGGTGACCCCCCAGCGCTCGGCACGGGCCGGCATCAGGGTGGGCGGTCCCACCAGCCGAACACTGGCGCCGAGCGTGTGAAGCAGGGCCACGTTGGAGCGGGCCACCCGGCTGTGCAGCACGTCGCCGCAGATCGCCACGGTCAGGCCCGAGACCCGGCCGAAGGCGCGGCGGATCGACAGGGCGTCCAGCACCGCCTGCGTCGGGTGCTCGTGCTGGCCGTCGCCGGCGTTGATGACGCTGCCGCTGACCTTCTGGCTGAGCAGACTGGCCGCGCCCGACGAAGCATGGCGCACCACCAGCAGGTCGGGCCGCATGGCGTTCAGCGTGACGGCGGTGTCGATCAGGGTCTCGCCCTTGGTGATCGACGAGGTGCGCGGGCTCATATTGACCACGTCGGCGCCCAGGCGCTTGCCGGCGATCTCGAAGCTGGACTGGGTGCGGGTGCTGTTCTCGAAGAACAGGTTCATCAGCGTCCGACCCTTGAGCAGGTCCAGCGACTTGGAGGTCTGGCGGTTGAAGGCGACGAACGCCTCGGCCAGGTCCAGCAGGTCCGCGGCCTGGGGCGCGTTCAGGTCGCCGGCGGACAGGAAATGGCGTTTGGGAAAGGCGAAAGCGCGCTTGCGGATCGCGTCGATCGCCGCGCTGGCAGGGTCATGGGCTGTGGCCGTCATGAAACGGTGTCTTAGGCGGCTTTGCCGAGCGAGGGAAGCGCGGCGCGGCCAATGGACCGCGAACCTCGTTTTGGGCGCGAGTCCGCTTGCTGCCGCGCAGCTTGGGCAGTCTACTCTATGTTTGGGCTGCGCGGATGGCGTCGACGGGAATGGCCATGTTGTTTCTCTTGCTCGCTCTGGCTCAAGAGGCGCCCGCGCCTCAGGAGGCCCGGGCGTCCCTGCAGTCCTGCGAAATGACCGCCAAGGGATGGGTCTGTCACTATCAGATCCCCTCCGTGACCAACGTCCGGCCTCTGGTCCCGTCGGAGGGCGCGATCCCGTCGCCGCCCAGGCCTGTCGAGTTTTCCCCGCCAAAGCCGGCCGAGGCGCCCGCGACGGATAGCGGCGAGGCGGCGCGCCAGACCCACCTGATCGCTAAATGCGCCGACGCCAAATGGCTTTCCCTGTGTCTGCCAGGCGAGCGCAAAG
>JACMOF010000584.1 GCA_014378155.1 Caulobacter sp.
AAGATGCATTTCCCGGGTCTGTATCTGGCGGGCCGCAACGGTCTGCACAAGGCCGGCGGGCGAGACCTGGCGACGCTCAGCGGCCTGCTCATCGCCGACAACATCCTGGCCGGCGAGCCGTGCCATGATGCGTGGGGAGGGCCAACGGTTCCGGCGCTGACCCAAAAGGCCGCCTAGGACACCCGGCGCGAGCGTCCCGCTGGTTCAGTGAGTGCGCCACGCTGCGGTGCAGGGGATTGATGGCGTCAACGAGGCCGATAAACTTGACCAGTCAACGGGCTCGAACCCCGAGGTGGAGATTGGTAGGCACGACCTTCCCCGGACGTTTGGCGTTTTCTGATCAGTCGCCGAATCGTGCGACCGGTTCCATCCGGGACATCTGGTCGGCGCGTTTTCGCCTCTCCGCTTGACAACGTTGTCACCGTTGGAGTGGATGTCCCGTCCCGCAACGTCGGACAGGGAGTGAAATCAAATGGCAGGTATGGGTGCAGGCGCGCCAGTGAGCGGCGCCGCGAATACAGGGGGCAAGTCAGGGGGCGGTTTGGTCCTGGCGATTGTCTACGTCACAGCCCTGTTCTTTATCTGGGCGCTGGTCACCAACCTGCTCGACCCCCTGCTGAAGACCATGAAGACGGTTTTCACCCTGACCCCGGTCGAGGCGAGCCTCACCGGTTTCGCCTTTTTCATCGCCTATGGCGTCATGTCGCTGCCCTCGGCGGCGTTCCTGTCCAAGATCGGCTATGCCAAGTCGGTGATGGTCGGCCTAGGCGGCATTGTCGCTGGCTGCTTCATCGCCATCCTCGCGGCCAAGCTGCACACCTTCGGCATATTCCTCATCGGCCTGTTCGTCATGGCGTCCGGCGTCACCCTGCTGCAGGTGGCCGCCAATCCCCTGATCGCCTCGATGGGCAAGCCGGAAGACTCGTCCTTCCGCCTTAACCTTTCGCAAGCCTTCAACTCACTGGGCGCGGCTTGCGGCCTGTGGTTCGGCGCCAACTTCCTGCTCAAGGGTGACATCTTCGCCAAGGACGCGTTGATCACCGACGCCCTGCGCGAACAGGCGCTGGGTTTCGTCTCCAACGTCTATCTGGCGATCGGCGTAGGTCTGGCCCTCTTCATCGTGGCCATCTATCTGGTCCGGCACAAGATCACCGAAGCCGCGCCCAAGACCGGCCATCTGGTCAGCCCATTTTCCGCCTTGGGGTCGAAGTGGGCCAATCTCGGCGCGATCGGCATCTTTCTCTATGTCGGGGCAGAGGTGGCGATCTCGCTGAATCTGCTGCTGTTCATTGAGCAGAGCCACGTTCTAAACATCCCCGCCGAACAGGCCGGCAAGCTGACGACCTTCTACATGGTCTTCGCCATGATCGGGCGTTTCGCCGGCTCGGCCCTGCTGAAGGCGGTAAAGGACTATGTGCTGCTGACGCTCGTCGCCGTGGGCGCCATCGCGCTGTGCGTGGTCGTGATCCTTACCAAGGACATGACACCGACGGCGCACACGGGAACGCTGAACCTGCTGTTGGCCAGCGTGCCGCTGACCAGCGGTCTGATCCCGGCTTTCGCCGCCCTGCTGATTGGTCTCTTCAACTCGATCATGTTCCCGACGATCTTTACCCTAACCTTGCAACGGTCCTCGGCGCCGACCTCGGCCACATCGGGCCTGTTGTGCATGGCCATTGTGGGTGGGGCGTTCCTGCCTCTGATTTTCGCCAAGATCGAGGAAATGACTGGTTCGAAGTCGCTGGCCTTCATCGCACCGCTCGCCTGCTACCTGTATGTTCTGTGGTTCTCGTTCGTGGCCAAGTCGGCTCCGATCCACGCCATCCAGGAGGACGTTGTCGCCGGCGGCCACTAGGTCTATCCAGCCAAGCAAGGCCTAGCCCGGGCGTCCACAGCGTCCGGGCTATTTCTTGCCATTCGGGTCGCTCGGCGACAGTGCGACGCGCATGAAAAAGCGCCTCCGGCAGTGGCCGAAGGCGCTGTTCCGTGTCGGTGTCAATGAGCGACGTTAGACCGCTCGGCGACCGGTGAAGGCGTGATAGATCGCTAGGACAACAACCGCGCCGATCACCGCGACCAGCAGGCTGTAGAGGTTCAGTCCCGAGACGCCAGCGGCGCCGAACTGATTGAACAGAAAGCCGCCGACGACGGCGCCGATGATCCCCAGCACCAGATCCACGACCAAGCTGCCGCCACTGCGGCTGACAAGCTTGCTGGCGATGAAACCGGCCACGAGACCCAGCACGACCCACGCTAGAATAGACATGAACGCCTCCTTGGCATCGTTGGGCGTGCGAACCGCGCGCCGATGCAAAATAAAGGCCTACGCCTAGACTTCGTTCCGGAACGCTTGCGTGTTTGTCGGCACGAAAACCTTGGCGACGGTGTGATGCTTTTGGCCGAAAGCTAGCGCGGCTTGCCGATCACGGTCTGCAAGGCCTCAACCAGCTTCTGGGCTGGACCGCGCCCAAGCACGATGAGAACGCCTGAGCCGATACAGGCGCCGATCAGAAAGGTCAGGCTCATAGGATCCCCGGAAAGCTGAAAGCTGCGACTGTCCCTTCCTAGCGCCATGGCGGCATGGCCGCCATGTGACACGCCGACGCCGGGGCGCCTACCGGTTCGGCCAAGACGATCAGGGCGCGGGCTTGGCGCCGGGCGTGTTCTTCGTCGCGGTGACCCGCCAGATCACATTGCCGACATCATCGGCTACCAACAGGGCTCCGCTCTTTTCGATAGCCACGCCCACAGGACGGCCGAGGGCTTCACCCTGGGCGTTCAGGAAGCCGGTCAAGAAGTCTTCCGGCTTTCCCGACGGCATGCCATTGGCGAAGGGCACGAAGGTCACCTTGTACCCATTGACCGGCTTGCGGTTCCACGAGCCGTGCTGGCCGATGAACGCACCGCCCTTATAGCGCGCCGGGAAGGCGCTGGCGTCGTAGAAGGTCAGTCCCAACGAGGCGGTGTGGGCCCCCAGAGCGTAGTCGGGCTTGATCGCCCTGGCCACCAGGTCAGGGCGGCGCGGCTTGACGCGGGCGTCCACCGTCTGACCGTAATAGCTGTAGGGCCAGCCATAGAAGCCGCCGTCCTGGACCGAGGTCATGTAGTCGGGAACGAGGTCGTTGCCGATCTCGTCGCGCTCATTGACGCTAGTCCATAGCTTGCCGCTTTGCGGTTGCCAGGCCATGCCGTTGGGATTGCGGAGGCCCGAGGCGAATACCCGGCTGGCGCCCGTGGCCGGGTCGATCTCCAGGATGCCCGCCCGCCGCTCCTCGGCGGCCATGCCGTTCTCGCCGACATTGCTGTTGGAGCCGACGGTCACATACAGCTTGGACCCGTCCGGGCTGGCGATGACGTTCTTGGTCCAGTGGTGGTTGATCGGGCCGGCGGGCAGGTCGACGACCTTGCGCGGGGCGGTGGTGATCTGGGTCTGGCCGGCCTGGTAGGGGAAGGCCAGCAAGGCGTCGCTGTCGGCGACATAGAAGGTGTCGCCGACCAGGGCCATGCCGAACGGCGAGCTGAGATTGGCCAGGAAGACCGTGCGAACCTCGGGCGTGCCGTCATTATTGGCGTCGCGCACCAGGGTGATGCGATTGGCCGAGGGCACGGTGGCGCCAGCTCGGCCCATGACGATCTTCTGGACGAAACCCCGGATGCCCTTGCCGTCCTCGGGCTTGGGCGGGGCGTTGGTCTCGGCGATCAGCACATCGCCATTGGGAAGGACGTACAGCCACCTCGGGTGGTCGAGGTCGCGGACCAGGGCGGTGACCACGAAGCCGGGGGCTGCGTCGGGCGTCTGGCCATTGGCCCAGCCGACAGCGGGGGCGATCTTCATGACCGGAAACGCCTGCTTCTTGGCTGCGGGCAATGTGGGATTGGCGCCGTAACCCTGGTCGGTCGGCAAGGCCGGCCCGCCGCCGCATGCCGACAGCAGAAGCACCGCCGGGGCGCCGATCAGCGCGGCGCGATAAGTCTTGGACAGGGCCTTGGTCATGGCGGTCTTTCTCCCTCTATGTTGTCTGGAAACTAAACGCGAAGCCGAGCCACGAGGTCCGGTCCGTCAGGCGGGGGCGGGGGCGTGCTCGTCGAGCCAGCGGCGGAAGACACCGGGATCGGGCAGGCCCGCCTGGTGCGCGGCGACCTTACCGTCCTTGAACAGGAACAGCGATGGAATGCCGCGCACGCCGTGGGCCTGGGAGAGGGCGGGCTCCGCATCGACATCGATCTTCACGAACCGGGCGCGGGGCTCCAGATCAACGGCGGCCTTGGCGAAGATCGGGGCGACAGCCTTGCAGGGCCCGCACCAGGCGGCCCAGAAATCGGCGACGATGGGGATCTGGCTGGCTGACAAGTGCTTGCGGAAGCGCGCGGTGGTCAGATTGACCGGCTGCCCCTCGAACAACGGCTTGGTGCAGCGGCCGCATTTCGCGGCCTTGGCGTCGCGCGCCGCAGGCAGGCGATTGGTGGCGTCGCAATGCGGGCAGACGATGTTGACGGTCTTGATCATGGCGATCCTTGAGCGCGTTCGGTCCCCTTCAGATGGGAAGACGCGGGGGCCGGTTCTAGAGCATTTCCCGACCTGACTGCGTCAGGCCGTGAGCTCTAATCTTCTGTTTTTACGCATTTTTCTTCGCGCGAACCGGAACCACTTCGCTCGAAAAATGCTCTAGCGCGCTCCGACCTCAGAGGCGGCCAGCAGGAAGGCCCCGACGCCGTAGAGCTGGGTGTCGTCGGCGCGGACCTCGTCCGGCGCGTAACCGACCTGCTGCACCCAACCCAGCTTGCCGTCGGACTGGACGGCCCCGGCCAGAGCCGTCCAGCCCTTGGCCACGGCCGCCTTGTATTCAGGACCCTTCAACAGGCCATGGTTCACGCCATAGGCCAGGCCATAGACGAAGAAGCCGGTGCCGCTGGTCTCTGGCGGGGCGTGCTCAGGGGCCAGTAGGGACGGGGCCCAATAGCCGTCCGCTTTCTGCAGGGTGATGAGCCGCGCCGACATTTTCCGAAACAGCGCCTCGTAGCGTGGGCGCGAGGGATAGTCGGCGGGGAGGGTCTTGAGGATGTCGACGACGCCGGCATAGACCCAGCCATTCCCCCGGCTCCAGAAGATCTTGCGGCCCTTGTCGTCTCGGCGATCGAAGTAGCGGCTATCGCGGTAGTAGAGATGCTCCTTCTCGTCGAACAGCCAGTCGGTGGCGGCCCAGAACTCCGTGTCGCCATAGGCCGCATAGCGCGGGTCGCCGGTAGCCTGGGACAGGCCGGTCCAGCCAGCGGGTCCCATGAACAGCGCGTCGCTCCAGCACCAGCGAAGCTGGCAAGGTTGGTCTTCCGTGCCTTCGATGAAGGTCAAGTCGGCCTGCTGTGGCGGTGCGGCCAGAATTGCGTCGAAGCGAGCGCGCAGGGCCGCGATCTGGGCGGGGTCGTGGTCCTTGGAATAGACCCATAGCCAGGACTGGCCGATTACATGGTCGTCGGCGTGCAAGGGGCGGCGGCCTAGCCCCCAGTTCTGCGAAACCCCGTGGGCGCGCACGGCCTGGGCGTAGCGCGAGTCGCCGGTACGCTCGGCGAAGGCGGACAGGCCCACGAACAGCGCACCTTGGATCCAGCCTTTCGGATCGACTGTCTTGGCCAGGTGGGCGCGTGTGTAGTCAAAGCTGTCCATGTGCGACAGCTGCCAGTCGGCGACCTGGCCGCCCAAGGCCAGCGCCTGGTGCGCCGTGACCCGATCCGTTGCTGGGACGGGCGAGGCCGGCTTGGCCGCGCCGCCGACGATGAGGGCCAAGGCGGCAAGGGCGATGGTCAGGCTCGCGCGCATGTGTCGATTTCCCCAGGGCCGCATGGCTTATGCGGCCACGTCTGTCACTAGTGCTAGGTCTGTTTGATGGCCGGTCAAGGGGAAGACAGCCATACGCTGCCTAGCAAGGCGCCCTGGCCAATCCGCGAGCCCACTAAATACGGTCAGGCCAATTATCTTGCACGACGAGGGAACATGGATATGCTGATCCACAGAACCTCGTCGGCCCGCGCGGTGGACTTGTCCTTCACCGCACCTCCTCCCGGGGTCGGCCGGCGACGGGCGGCTGGGTCCTTCCCCCCAGTCGCCCATCCTATCTTCCGAAAGCGGCTAGATCAGCGAGCGACGCGCTAGCTCGTTACGACGGGCGGCAACCTCGCTACGGGCCTGCTGCATGGCGTCGATCTCGGTGGCGGTCAGCAGGTTGTCGATGACGCGGCCCAGGTGCTCGCGCATCGCATTGCGCGCCGCCTTGGGGTCGCGCCCCTGCAGGGCGGTGAGGATTTCCTGGTGGTCATCGATCAGCGGGCGGACGCCCACCTGGCGAGCGCGTTCCAGCATGGCCCGGCACAGCGGTGACTTGTAGCGCAGGTCCCAGAGGTTCTCGACCACGGTGACGAGGGCGCTGTTGCGGGTGGCCCGGGCAATGGTGACGTGAAAACGACGGTCGGCGAGATCGCCGCGCACGTCGTGCTCGTTCTCCTCGACCATGTCGTCGACGATCTTTTCCAGGTCGATCAGTTCCTGGTCTGTGATGGTGGTGGCCGCCAGGGCGCAGGACTCGCCCTCGATCAGCCGGCGGGCTTCGGTCAGTTCGAACGCGCCGATGTCGAGCTCGGGGGCGGGGGCTTCGACCGGCGCGGCCTCGGTGACATACACGCCCGACCCGTGGCGGGCCTCGACCAGGCCTCGGATCTCCAGGGCGATCATCGCTTCGCGCACGGTGGGGCGGCTGACCTTGTAGTCTTCCGCCAGATCACGCTCCGACGGTAGCCGGTGACCGGGCTGGAGGGCCCCGTCGCGGATCGAGGCGGCGATCGCGTTGGCGACCTGCTGGTAGAGCTTACGGGTTTCTGCGGTCGACGTGGTCATGCGACTTTCCCGCCCAGCGCGCATCGCGGGGCCAACGCCAAGGTAGAGCAAGGTCGCACGAGACGCCACGCCGCTTCGCACTGGCGCAATTGTATTATCGTCGCTATGGATTGGTCAGACCACTTCGACAGCGCAGACATAGCGGTTCCATGCTCAAGATTCTAGACGCCAAGGTTATCGTCACCTGCCCAGGGCGTAACTTCATCACCTTGAAGATCACCACGTCCGAAGGCGTCTATGGCGTGGGCGACGCGACCCTCAACGGCCGTGAAATGGCCGTGGTCAGCTTATTGCGCGATCACATGATTCCCTGCCTGATCGGCAGTGACGCACACCGGATCGAGGATATCTGGCAGTTCTTCTATCGCGGTTCCTATTGGCGCGGCGGCCCGGTGGCGATGACCGCCCTGGCGGCGGTGGACATGGCGCTATGGGACATCAAGGCCAAGGTCGCCGGCTTGCCGCTGTACCAACTTCTCGGCGGCGCCTGCCGCGAGGCCGTCACGGTCTATGGCCACGCCAATGGCGAGACGATCGAGGACACAATCGCCGAAGCCCAAAAATACAAGGCCTTGGGCTACAAGGCCATTCGCCTGCAGACGGGCGTACCGGGTCTCGCCAGCACCTATGGCGTGTCGGGCGACAAGATGTACTACGAGCCGGCCGACGGCGCCTTGCCCACCGAGAACCTCTGGTCAACGGCCCGGTATCTCAAGCACGCCCCCAAGCTGTTCGAGGCGGCGCGCGAGGCGCTGGGCGACGACATCCATTTGCTGCACGACGTCCACCATCGCCTGACGCCGATCGAAGCTGGCCGTCTTGGCAAGGACCTGGAGCCGTACCGTCTGTTCTGGCTGGAAGACGCGGTGCCCGCCGAGAACCAGGCCGGGTTCCGTTTGATCCGCCAGCACACCACCACGCCACTCGCGGTGGGCGAGATCTTCAGTCATGTCTGGGACTGCAAGACGCTGATCGAGGAGCAACTGATAGACTATCTGCGCGCCACGGTGTTGCACGCAGGCGGTATTACCAATCTGCGCAAGATCGCCGCCTTCGCCGACCTGCACCATGTGCGCACGGGCTGCCACGGCGCCACGGACCTGTCGCCGATCACCATGGCCGCCGCCTTGCATTTCGACCTGTCGGTCAGCAATTTCGGCCTGCAAGAATATATGCGCCATACGCCAGAAACCGACGCGGTCTTCCCCCATGCCTACAGCTTCAAGGACGGCATGTTGCACCCCGGCGAGCGACCCGGCCTCGGCGTGGATATCGACGAGACCTTGGCGGAAAAATATCCCTACAAGCGCGCCTACCTGCCAGTAAATCGGCTGGAGGACGGGACCATGTTCAACTGGTAGCCAAGGGAATCAGGCTTCACTGGCCTGACCGGAGGTGCCTGAATCCTGAAATTGGCTTGACAATAACCGCCTCTATCGCTGCAAATGGTCGAGCCAATAATAGGAAGCGCCCCGACCAAGGCGGCGTGGGGAAACCATGCCAATCAAGTTCGCGCCGCGTGTATCGGCGCCACCGCCTATGGTCGGCTCCATCCTGCCGTTGCGCTTGCTCATACCTAACGCGAAACGTCTGACTTTGACGGCGGCTGTCATGGCTGTCATCGCGTCTCCTGTCTTGGCCGCGACCGGGGCGCCTGCCGACGCGCGTGGCCAAGTCTACGTCACCGCGCCGCCGATGAATCGCACGGTCGAGACCCGCTTACTTCCGCAGATGGCGGTTCTTCTGGACAAGCTGATGGTCGAAAAACGCGAAATGACGCTGGACGGCGTCAAAGTGTTCGACGCCGATGACAAATTCCTGCCAGGCAAGGTGGCGATCGGCGTGGCCTATCTGTTGATTGACACACCGCGCGATGATCCGAAATTCAAGCTCTACCTGGAGGGTTATCGCCAGATCGCCGAGATGACGGTGGACGACACCAACAACACCTGGGGTGTCTACTACTACTGCCAGGCCCTGCACATGCTGCAAGAGGCCGGCCTGCTGGAGCAGGCGGTGTCGCCGCAGACTCTGGCCAAGCTGAAGGTCAAGCTGGACTGGCGGCGGTTCGTTGGCGCTGACGACCTGGCCCTCATCGACCTGCCCAACAACTATTATGGCGTGGCCTTCAGCGTGGCGCGGCTGCGCTACCAGTTGGGTTGGGAAGACGCCTCGGCCAGCGAGGCGCTGCTGGGCCGGACGCTCGACCACTATCGCAAATATTCCGGCGAATACGGCTTCGCCGACGAGACCGACGGGGAAGGGCGGTTCGACCGCTACAGCGTGCTGCTGATCGGCGAGATCAGCCACCGCCTGATCGAGGCGGGCATGCCCGCCACGCCGGAGGTCAAGGCTTGGCTGCGCAAGTCGGTCGATCTGATGCTGCCCCGCCTCAACGAACGCGGCGAGGGTTTCGAGTATGGCCGCAGCATCGGGACCTACGGCGAGACCGCATTCCTGGAGGTGCTGACTGCGGCGGCCAAGCTGGACGTGCTGACCCCGGAGGAAAAGGTCATGGCCTACGCCTTTTCCTCGCGCGTCACGGCCCGCTATGTGGACTTTTGGTTCGATCCGAAGATGGGTTCCGTGAACCTGTGGGAGCATGGTCGGCGCACCGACGACTATCGCGGCAAGCATCGGATCCTGGGCGAGAACCTCAGCCTGGCGCGGCAGCACATCTACACAAACGCCATCTGGAACGAGTTGGGCTTCAAGGAGCAGGCGCCCGACGCGGGCTACGCGGCCTGGCTCGACACCTTGCCCAAGCGCACCCTCACCTGGTTCGCCAGGGGCGAGCACGATCGGCTGGTCGTCACCCTGCGCGACGGCAAGCGGGTCATCGCCCTGCCGATCATCAATGGCGGCAAGAGCCAGCACGAGAACTCTCCCTATTATCCCATCCCGTTTTCGCCCGGCCTGCTGGCCGGGGTCGCGGATGGAGAGTTCCCGCAACTTCTGCCGCGCATCACCCTGGCGGATGGCGCGCGCCTGACCCCGCTGGCCTACGCGAGCCACGTTGAGGTCGTGGAGAAGGGCGCCAAGACCATCGTCACCTACGATCAGTCCCAACTCGACAAGTTGGGAACCGACGTGCCGATCGCCGATGACCGGTTCAGCGTCAGGACCACCTACGTGCTGGAGCCCGGCAAAATCAGCCGCACGGACGTGTTTACGCCCAAGGGGTCGCGGGCGGTGAGCGCCGTGGACCTGGCGTTCGGGTCGTTTTCGTCGGCGCCAGCCAGCAAGGGCGGGGCGACGACGTTCGGAAAGGGCGATGTGCGAGGCTTCAAGGTGAGGGGTTTGACCTGCAAGTCCCGCCCTCTGAAGAATGAGAAGGCCTACCGCACCCCTACCGGGGCGTTCGCCAGCCTGACCGAATGCTCAAGCGGAGCGGCCACGGTTTCGGCGCCGCTAACGGTCAGCTGGAGCTTGAGCTACCGATAATTCCTTCTCCCATGCGGGAGAAGGTAGATTCTACTTCACCCGCTTGAGGGTCAGCGTCTGGTCCGGCGGGCCCGGCTTGCCGTCGATGTCCTGTTCGACGAGCAGCGTATCGGGATTGGTCCGGGTCACCTTCATCGACTGATGACGCGCGCCGCCCTCGCCGTGGGTGGTCACGGTCACCGCGCTCTGGCCGACGCGATCGACGCTGATGGTCACACGGGTGAGATTGACCACGGCCTTGGTCGGCGTGCCGTCCAGGCGGGCGTCGGCGAACTGCAGGGCGGCGACGCCCGCCTCGTCTTCCTCGACCAGGGTCCAGGCGAGGGTCTTGCCGTCGTCGATGGTGACATCCAGTTCGCCGCTCAAGGGCGCGGGGCCGGTCAGGGCGGTGTTGAAATTGGAACGGGGCAGGTCGATTGCCCAACGTCCGGCCACGCCCATCGGGCCGCTGAAGGGCTGGGCCTGGGCGGCGAGGGGCAGGGCGGTCGCCAGCAGGGCGGCCCCGACCAAGGCAGTGAGGGGGGTGCGCATGAGGACCGGCTCCGAAGTCAGAGCCCGGCGAGTTCGGGCGAACGCTGTGACACAAGACAAGGTGGTCCCGCGCATCCGCCCGATCAAGTGTTCAGGACCAAGCCTTTAGAAGGGCGAGAATTTCTCGACCAGCGACTGGCCGGCCGGGGTCTTCTGCACGCGGCTGATGTCGCCGCGGCCGCCGTAGCTGATGCGGGCCTCGGCGATCTGGGTGTGCTTGATGGTGTTGGCCGAGGAGATGTCTTCAGGCCGCACGATGCCGGCCACGGTCAGTTGGCGCAATTCGGTATTGGTGCGCACCTCTTGCGTGCCCTGGATCACCAGGTTGCCGTTGGGCAGCACGCCCGAGACAACGGCGGCGATGGTCAGGCTGATCTTTTCCGAACGGTTCACCGCCCCGGCCCCGGCGTTGGAATTGCCCGACTTGGTGTTGACCATGTTGGCGGGATCGAAGCCGCCCGGCAGGATCTTCCCGAGGCTTGACTCCAGGCCCAGGAAGTTAGGCACGCCCAGCGAACTGTTGGAGGTGCGCGACGACGAGGTCTGGTTCTTGGTCGTGGCGCTGTCATCGATGTCGATATTGACGGTCAGGATGTCGCCGACCTTGCTGGCGCGCTGGTCGTTGAAGAAGGCGCGGGCGCCGGTGCGCCATAGCGAGTTGGACGAGGCGGCCGGAGGCGGGCTCATGATCTGCTGGGTCATTGGCGCCAGTTGCGCGGGGTAACCCACGGGGGCCAGTTCAGGACCCTTCACCGCCTCGGTGACGGTGGAGCAGGCGGCGAGCGGCAACAGGGCGAGGGCGAGAACGACGAGGGCGGGGCGCATGAGCAGGACCTTCTAGAGCATTTTTCGAGCGAAGTGGTTCCGGTTCGCGTGAAGAAAAATGCGTCAAAACAAAAGATTAGAGCTCACGGCCTGACGCAGTCAGGTCGGGAAATGCTCTAGCGAGCGGCGTAGCGCAGGGTGTTGCGAGAGGCCCTCAAGCGCTGGGCCTGGGGACCGACGGCGGTGGAGCCCGGGCCGGTGACCACGGTCTCGATGATCTTCTTGCTGGCGGTGTTCTGGACCATCAGGCTGTCGCCCACGGCCCCAGCCGCCATGGCCTTGCCTTGCAAGGTTAACGCCACGCCGGCGTCCTCGTAGGTCACCGCGACAATATCGCCCGCCTTGATCACCGTTGGGGTGGAAACATCTCGGAGGCTGGCGGCGGCGCCTTCGCGCAAAGGGCGCTTGGCGCTCATGCCGATCACGTCGTCGGCGTCGCGCGGCGCGTCGTTGGGCGCGGCGGCGACCTTGACCCAGACCAGGTCTTCCGGCTGGACGATTTCGCCGGTCGCCAGGCTGCGAGCATAGGCAAGAACTTCCACATTGCCCCGCGGGGCGCCGGTCGGGCCGCCGCTGGACCCGCCCTCGGCGCCCCCGCGGACGATGATCCGGCGGATGCCTGCGGGATTGGACCAGTCGAGTCCCGCCCGTCGGGCGGCCATCTGCACTTGAGAGGCGTCGAGCACGGCGGTCGGGCCCACGCGGGTGGCCACGACCATGTCCGAAGCAGCGCCCGCGCCGTCGAACAGTTCGCCCAGCGTGACCCGACCGTCGGCGTCGGTGGTGTCCGATCGCAACGAGACGGCGTTCCCGGCCAGGGCGGGCGTGGCGGCCAAGAAAGCCGCGAGGGAAAGGACGAGCGCTTTCATCAGCTTAGGACCTCAGGTTCGAGGTGGTCTGCAGCATCTGGTCTGCGGTGGTGATGACCTTGGAGTTCATCTCGTAGGCGCGCTGGGCGACGATCAGCGAGGTGATTTCGCTGACCGAGTCGACGTTCGACGCCTCGGTGTAGTTCTGCAGCAGGGTGCCAAAGCCCGGCTGGCCGGGGGCGGCGATATTGGCCGCGCCCGAGGCGGCGGTCTCCATGTACATGTTGTCGCCGACCGCCTCGAGGCCGCCTTCGTTCATGAAGTTGGCCAGTTCCAGCTGACCCACGGTCTGCGGAACGGGATTGCCTTGCATCGTCACCTGCACAAGGCCGGTCTTGCTGATGGTCGTGGCCACGGCGTTCTGAGGGATCGTGATGCCGGGCTGGACGGTGTAGCCGTCCTCGGTGACGATCTGGCCTTGGTCATTGGTCGCGAAATTGCCGGCCCGGGTGTAGGCGGTTTCGCCCGAGGGCAGCAGGATCTGCAGAAAGCCCTTGCCCTGGATGGCCACGTCGAACTCGTTGTTGGTCATGGTCGGGGTGCCCTGCTCGTGGATCCGATAGACCGAGCCGGCCTTGACGCCGCCGCCGACCTGGACCCCGGTGGGCACCACGTTGCCACTGCTGGACGACTGCGCGCCGGCCCGCTCGATGGTCTGATAGATCAGATCCTGGAACTCGGCCCGGCCACGCTTGAAGCCGATGGTGTTCATGTTGGCGATGTTGTTCGAGATGACCTCGACGTTCAGCTGCTGGGCGGCCATGCCCGTAGCGGCGGTGCGGAGCGCTTGCATCTTCAGTTATCCCTTACTGGACCTTGCCCATCCGCTCGACGGCGGATCGGGAAAGCTCGGCGGTTTGGTCCATCATCTTGGCCACGCTCTCGTAGGCGCGGTTCACTTCGATGAGCTTGACGATCTGCTTGAGCGACTGGACGTTGGAGGCTTCCAGCATGCCCTGGTGGATCACGGCATCCGTGGCCGCCTGGGGCGTGTCGTTGGAAATGTTGCGATAGAGGTTGTCGCCGTCCTTGCGCAGCGAGGCGAGGTCGGCCATCCGCACAACGGCGATCTTGCCGGCGCGCTCGGCGCCCTGGCTGACCGTGCCGTCCTTGGCGATGGTGACGGGGCCCTTGAGCGGATCCAGCAGGATCTCGCCGCCGCCGTCGTCCAGAACGGCATTGCCGTTCTGGGCTAGCAGCTTGCCGTCGGCGCCCATGGTGAAGCGGCCGTCGCGCGTGTAGCGCTCGCCGCTGCCGGTCGAAACCTTGAAAAACCCGTTGCCCTCGATGGCTAGGTCGAAGTCGCCGTCGGTCTTGCTCAGCGCGCCCTGGCCGAAATCGCGGGCCACGCCGTCGTCGAGCACGAATTTCACTGGGTATGAACCGCCGGCGGTGCGGGCCGGCCTGGCGGGTTCGGTGCGCACCATCAGCTGCTCGACCTTGAAACCGGTCGTATTGGCGTTGGCGATGTTGTTGGCGACGACGTCGAGCTCGCGGCGCAGAGTCATCTGGCGCGAAAGTCCCACATACAGTGCGTTGTCCATGACCGGTTACCGAGACGGCTAGCGCGACAAATGCGCTGCGTCCTCACAAGCAACCCTTGTGCCAACTCAGAAAAATCAACGATTTCAACAAAAAAGAAGGTTAACGACGGGCTGCGGCCAGAGTCTGCCGGGCAGATTCAGCCTGCGGCGAAATGGCGTTCAAAAGGGATCGTTAACCATGCTCCACGCATGACTAGATCCATAGATTCCAAGGAACCGCGCGCGTGGCCAAGAAACCTCCCCAGGAAGCTCCCGCCCCCGAAGGCGAAGAGGGCGCCGTCGAGGGCGAAGCTCCCGCCAAGAAGAAGCCGCCGATGATGATCATCATCGCGGCCGCAGCGGCCGTCGTGCTGATCGGCGGTGGCGTCACGACGTTCCTGCTGCTGAAGCCCAAGCCCGAGGCGCACGCCGAGAAGGGCCACGAAAAGCCGAAGAAGAAAGAAAAGAAGGAAGAGAAGAAGGGTGGCCATGGCGGCGGCGAAGCCGCAGCTCCGGCTGCGGGCGCGCCGGTGATCAAAGAGGGGCCCGACGGCGTGGTGTTCTACACCCTGCCCGACATCGTGGTGAACATGCAGGCGGCCGACGGCCGCTCGACCTTCCTGAAGCTGAAGCTGACCTTCGAGCTGCCCGACGAGGAGACGGCCGAGAACCTGACGCCGAACCTCCCGCGCCTGCAGGACATGTTCCAGACCTTCCTGCGCGAACTGCGCCCCGAAGATCTCAACGGCAGCCAGGGCAGCTACCAGCTGCGGGCCGAGCTGCTGCGTCGCGTGAACCTAGTCGCCGCACCCTCCAAGGTGAATGCAGTCCTGATCGAGGAGATGCTGATCAACTAGCCTGCGGGCTGGTTGGGGCGAACCATATGGCTGACGAAATCGACGATCAGGCCGCGATGGCCCAGTGGGCCGAGGAGAACCCGCCCGGCGGCGCCGGCGGCGGCGGCGGCAACCAGTTTGGCGACTTCAGCGGCGGCATGGGCGGCTGGGACGACGGCGGCGGCGACGCCATGGGCGCCGAGCGTATCCTGAACCAGGACGAGATCGACAGCCTGCTGGGCTTCGATATGTCCGGCGACGGCAATGACGACCGCACCGGCATTCGCGCCATCATCAACTCGGCGCTGGTGTCGTACGAGCGCCTGCCGATGCTTGAAATCGTCTTCGACCGCCTGGTGCGGTTGATGACGACCAGCTTGCGCAACTTCACCTCCGACAATGTCGAGGTCAGCCTCGACAACATCAGCTCGATCCGCTTCGGCGACTATCTAAACTCCATCCCGCTGCCGGCCATCCTGGCCGTGTTCCGGGCCGAGGAGCTGGACAATTATGGCCTGCTGACGGTCGATTCCAACCTGATCTACTCGATCGTCGATGTGTTGCTGGGCGGCCGTCGCGGCACTGCGGCCATGCGCATCGAGGGGCGTCCCTACACCACCATCGAACGGGTGCTGGTGCAGCGGATGGTCGAGGTGGTGCTGCACGACGCCAAGGCGGCGTTCGAACCGCTGCATCCCGTCAGCTTTACGCTTGACCGCCTGGAGACCAATCCACGCTTCGCCGCCATCGCCCGCCCGGCCAACGCCGCGATTCTGGTCAAGCTTCGCATCGACATGGAAGACCGGGGCGGTCGAATCGAGCTTCTGCTGCCCTATGCGACCCTCGAACCCATCCGCAAGATGCTGCTCCAGCAGTTCATGGGCGAGAAGTTCGGCCGCGACAACATCTGGGAAGGCCACTTGGCCACCGAACTCTGGACCACCCAGATGGAGGTGCGCGCCGTGTTAGACGAACAGCAACTGCCCCTGAGCAGGGTTCTGGACCTGAAGGTCGGTGACACCCTGATGCTCAACGCCACGACCGATAGCTTGATAGAGCTGCGCGCCGGTTCGATCCCATTGACCCGCGGCCGCATGGGTCGCCGCAACCACTCGATCGCCGTGCGGGCCGAGGCCCCCCTGACCTCGTCGGCCCGGAAAGCGGTGCAGAAACTGAAATGAGCATGACGGCCATCGCCCTCAACGGTCTCCTGGCTGTGCTGCTGCTGCTCGCGCTGATATTCGGCGTGCGCCTGGAGCGTCGCCTCAAGAATCTGCGCGACAGCCACGAAGGCTTCGCCAAGGCCGTGGCCGATCTTGACCGCGCCGCGATGCGGGCTGAACAGGGCTTGGCCGACCTGCGCGCCGCCACCGACGAGGCAGCCGATACCCTGGGCGACCGCATTACCCAGGCCAAGGCCCTGGCCGCCCAGCTGGATGAGCGCCTGAACCGTCCGATGGTCACGCCGCCGCCCGGCGCGATGTCCGAGCGTTCCACCCCGCGTGCCGCCGCGCCCCCGCGTCCGGTGCGGGCGCCGGAGCCCGCGACCTCGCCCGAAGCCGCCCGCCGGCTGAAGGCCGAGGACTTCGAAAAGCTGCTGGACCGCGAGGCCCGCATCCCCCGC
>JACMOF010000585.1 GCA_014378155.1 Caulobacter sp.
GAGACCCTGGCCCATCCCCGGGTGGCGCAGATCGTGGCCCTGGTCGCCGTGGTCGCTTTGCCCACCGTGATCCTGGCCTTCATGTATGGCCAGAGCCGGATCTTCTTCGTGATGGCCCGCGACGGCCTGCTGCCGGCCGGCCTGGCCAAGGTCAACGCCAAGACCGGCACGCCGGTGCTGATGACCCTGCTGACCGGCGCCCTGTCGGCCCTGCTGTCGGGCTTCCTGTCGCTTAAGGACATCGCCGAACTGGCCAATGCCGGCACCCTGGCGGCCTTCATCGCCGTGGGCGCCTCGGTGATCATCCTGCGCCGCCGCGAACCCAACCGGCCCAGGGTGTTCTCGACGCCCCTGTGGCAGGTGGTGGCGCCGGCGGGCATCCTGGGCTGCCTCTACCTATTTTACAGCCTGCCTCAGAAGACCCAGGTCTATTTCCTCTGCGCCCATGTCATCGGGGCGCTGGTCTATGTGGCCTACGGCATGCGCAAGAGCGTGCTGGCGCGGGCGGGTTAGCGCCCACCTCTTCCCTTCCGCCCCGCCATCGCTACAGTCGCTTCAAAACAAGTGTTTGAAGCCGGAAGGAAGCGCCATGGCCATGGACCTCGAGACCCGCGACCAATTGATCGACATGGTCCGCCGTTTCGTGACCGAGCGGCTGCGGCCGATCGAGGCCAAGGTGGCCGAGGACGACGCCGTTCCGCCCGAGATCGTCGAGGAGATGAAGGGGCTCGGCCTCTTCGGCCTGTCGATCCCCGAGGACTTCGGCGGCCTGGGCCTCAACATGGAAGAGGAATGCCTGGTCGGGATCGAGCTGGGCCGCGCCTCGCCGGCCTTCCGCTCGGTGTTCGGCACCAATGTCGGCATCGGCAGCCAGGGGCTGGTGATGTTCGGCACGGATGAACAGAAGGCCAAGTGGCTGCCGGGCATCGCGTCGGGCGAGATCATCACCTCGTTCGCCCTCACCGAGCCCGAGGCGGGCTCCGACAGCGCCGCCGTCCAGACCCGCGCCACCCGCGACGGCGACGACTACATCCTGAACGGCTCCAAGCGCTACATCACCAATGCCGGCAAGGCGTCGCTGTTCACGGTGATGGCCCGCACCAATCCTGACGCCAAGGGCGGTTCGGGCGTCTCAGCCTTCCTGGTGCCCAGCGGCTTGCCTGGTCTTTCCGTGAGCAAGCCCGAGAAGAAGATGGGCCAGCAGGGGGCCCATATCCACGACGTCACCTTTGACAATGTCCGCGTCCCGGCCTGGAACCGGCTGGGCGAGGAGGGCGAGGGGTTCAAGGTGGCCATGCAGGTGCTGGACCGCGGGCGGCTGCACATCGCCGGAGTCTGCGTCGGCGTGGCCGAGCGGTTGCTGGTTGATTGCGTGGCCTATGCCAGCGAACGCAAGCAGTTCGGCCAGCCGATTTCCAGCTTCCAGCTGATCCAGGCGATGATCGCCGACAGCAAGACCGAAGCCCTGGCGGCCCGAGCTCTTGTTCTCGAGACAGCCCGCAAGCGCGACGCCGGCGACAACGTCACCCTTGAGGCCGCAGCCGCCAAGCTGTTCGCCTCTGAAATGGTGGGACGGGTGGCCGACCGCGCGGTGCAGATCTTCGGCGGGGCCGGCTATGTCGCCGACTACGGCATCGAGCGCCTGTATCGCGACGTGCGGATCTTCCGGATCTACGAAGGCACCAGCCAGATCCAGCAGCTGATCGTCGCCCGCGAGACGCTCAAGCGGGGCGGTTAGCTTTTCCCCCTCTGGGGGAGGAGGGCCGTAGGCCCGGAGGGGGCAAGTGTTCGCTGCACGGTGAGAGACACTTGCTCCCACCCGGCGGTTTCGCCGCCTGTCCGCC
>JACMOF010000586.1 GCA_014378155.1 Caulobacter sp.
CGGTGACCACCCTGGGCGAGGTGGCCGAGACCGGCAAGCCGATCGTCACCCTGGTGGCCGACGGCGAGGCCCTGGTGGTCGAGGCCCTGGTCCTGGGCCGCGACATCGGCTTCGTCCACACCGGCGACCCCGCCGTCGCCAAGCTGGAGGCCTATCCGTTCACTCGCTACGGCACGCTGAGCGGCCAGGTGGTGCAGGTCTCCCCGGACGCCATTGTCGATGAAAAAGAGGCTTGGTGTTTCCCGTCAGAGTGAAGCTCTCACGGGCACGACTTAGGGCTGAAGGCCGGCAAGCCTTGCTGTCGGCTGGCATGAGCGCTTCGGTCGAGATCGTGACGGGGAAACGGCGGGTGATTGATTTTGTATGGTCGCCGGTGGCGAAGACGGTTTCTGAGGCGGGGAGAGAGCGGTGAAATTGATGGCATTCAACTCTTACCGCATGATCAACTGTATTTCATGCGGCCTATCGGTTGTTGCGATAGCCGCGCTTTCGGGGTGTGAGCATAGATCTGAGGTCGATATTTTGACTGAGGAGTACTCGGTATCTTCATCGAAGGCCGAGAGCTGTTCTCTATTTTCAGAGATATTGAATATGGACAACCGGCTTATCGAAAAAAACTTTCCGTCCGCGGAGAGAAAGTTTCTGACGAAAAACCATTCGAAGACATAATGCCAGGCGGGAAATTCTACGCGACCGCAACGGCTGGCCTTCGCCCCGACTCGCCGATGAGCGGCGACGTTACAGATAAGCCAATGCAGCATTATTACTTATCTCGCGTGTACAGAGAGGCCGGAGATTCGAGAAATGAGATCCGCAATCTGATGTTGTCTGCTCTGCCTCAAGAATCCTATGTTGAAATGCAGAGGAACGGGGGCCGATTTCACGTTTCAATGAAGAACATATATGGCTCATATCTGCCAGCAATTTGCCGACTTCAGAAAATATGCGCCGATACAGGCGCAAGCCGAAGTGTTCTGTCGTTTCAGTGCAATGCTAATTGGTAGAAAATAGCCATGCCCACTCCATTGGACGGCGCGCTTGTTGCCTTACGTTACACGGCCGCAAATTATCAATATTCCGCTGCAAAGTCTTTCAGCGACAATGCCAATGCTATTATTAGGGATTTCGACGCGCGATGGAAATCGACGACGCTCCGTCGTCAAATCGAAGTCGGCGGGGCGGTGGAGCTGGATCCATTCTTCGCGAAGGGCGCGGCAAAGGGTTTCGCCAAGAAGATGTTTGGTAAGCGGGCCAAGTGGATACCTATACCGGGTATAACGGTTGGAGCCCAAGCTTCCACTGGGGGAGTTCCCACCGTTTCCGGAAAAGCTGGAAGAAATAGGGATACACACCCTTTAGAAGCGAGCCCCCAAGAAATAGGGACACACACCCTTTAGAAGCGAGCCACCAAAGCACCCTTGAGTGGGGCGCTCCACACCGATCGTCTCCAGGTCGCCGTTGCCTGCGCCCTCAGTCCTCCAGATCAAACGGCAACTCGTCCTGGTCGCCCTTGGGCGGGCGGGGTGTGGCCTTGGAGACCGGTTTGTAGGGCTTGTCCATCACCAGAGGCGGCTCGTCGAGGTCGTCGTCCCAGGGCGCTTCAATCGGATCGGCGGTGGTGTCGATCTCGTCGAACAGCGGGGCGGTGGTCGTGGCGGCCACGGCCTCGTGCGCGGGCTGGTAGGGCTTGGGCGACGGGGCGGGTACGGGCCGAGCGATCTCCGGCTCGGCCGGCGGGCGCGACGGCCTGGCCGGCTGCAGTTGGGCCTTCGGGGCCAACGGCCGGCGGACAATGGCGTCGGCGCGCAGCAGCCAGCGGTTGGCTTCCTGGATGGCGTCGGCCGGTGAGCGGGTCTCGCGGCGCGCCTGGTCGCCGTCCAGCCACAGGTCGAGCTCGAAGTCGGGATGGCGCGGATCGTCGAAGATCAGTTTCAGCGTCACCTGTGCAGCCTGTTGGACGATCTGGTCGATCGCGCGGCGCTGCTCGCCCCGGAAAACGCGGCCGATCACCTGGCCATCCACCGCCAGTTCCGCGCCCATCAGCTCGTCGATGCGGTAGATCAGGCACCAGGCGCCGCTGTCCCAGGCCACGGCGGCCTGGTTGGTGGAGAAGTTGAAACCCGCCCCGCGACCGCGCCCCCGCGCGATGATCACCGTCTCCGGCGCGCCCTTCAGCACGTGGCGCAGGGACCGGCGGATGCGGCGGTCCTCGTCAATGAACCAGATCGCGGCGCTGCCCATGAACGTGACGGCCGAGGCCGAGATCGTCACCAACAGCATAAGACGCCAGAGTTCGCTCATGAGATCAGGCTAGCGAGAGTCCGGGTTTGGGAACAGGGCGAAGACTAGAGCGAAAGCTCGACCACGACCGGAACGTGGTCCGAAGGCTTCTCCTTGTCGCGCTCGTCGCGGTGGATCACCACGCCCTGAAGCTTGTCGGCGGCCTGGGGCGACAGCAGTAGGTGGTCGATGCGGATGCCCAGGTTTCGCGGCCAGGCGCCGGCCTGATAGTCCCAGAAGGTGTAGCCGTGCGGCGCGCCGTCGGCCTGCATATAGGCGTCGGTGAAGCCGAGGTTTTTCAGCGCGCGAAAGGCGCCCCGGCTTTCGGGACGAAATAGGGCGTCGTTCACCCAGGCCTCGGGGTTGGCGACGTCCTCGGGCTCGGGGATCACGTTGTAGTCGCCGGCGATAACCAGCGGCTCTTCCAAGG
Source organism: Caulobacter sp. (assembly GCA_014378155.1). GTDB lineage: Bacteria > Pseudomonadota > Alphaproteobacteria > Caulobacterales > Caulobacteraceae > Caulobacter. The sequence continues at coordinate 2,711 of JACMOF010000586.1, forward strand.
CCAGCAGGCGCTGGGCGTGGGCCTGAAGCCGGCGCATCCAAGCCAGCTTGTAGGTGAACTTCTCGGTATCGACCGGATTGCCGTTGGGCAGGTAGATGCCCGCTACGCGGAACGGGGTCGGCGCGCCGATCACCGCCTCGATATAGCGCGACTGCTCATCGACCTCGTCGTCGTCCTCGTTCCGGAAGGGCAGGCCGCGCCGCACGTCCTCCATCGGATATTTCGAGAGCATGGCCACGCCGTTGTAGGTCTTCTGGCCGTGGACGGCCACGTTGTAGCCCAGGCGTTCGAAGCCCTCGACGGGGAACTTCTCGTCGACGCACTTGATCTCCTGCAGCACGGCCACGTCGGGCGAGGCCGATTCGAACCACTCCAGCACTCTTTCCAGGCGGGCGTTGACGGAATTGACGTTCCAGGTGGCGATACGCATTGACGGCTCCAGTCGGCGGCGGGAAGGCTAGAGCCCATGGCGAGCACGCTCAAGTCGGGGTTCCAGATTTCACGACGCGGCCGACTCTTGCTGCTGGTTCTGGCGACCGTGACCTGCTGCGCCTTGGCCGTGGCCGGCGCGGTGGCCGCCGTCTTCACGCCGCTGGTGTTCGACGCCCCGGGCGCCCTGCGCAATCCCATGGCCTGGATCGGTTTCGTGCTGGGGGCGAGCTTCTGGATCGTTTGCCTGCTGGGCCGGCTGCGGGCCGGGGCGGAATGGAAGCGCGGCCGCGAGCCGATCGCCTGGGCGGCCATGGCCGCGCCGCTGGCCTGGGGCGCGGCGGCGCTGGCGGTGTTGCAGTTCGTGCCGGCCTAGTGGGTCCTCAGCGCGGCGCCGCGCGAGAGGAGCCCACGGCTTGTCCAGCCTGGAAGGCCGATAGCAGATTGGCTTGAACGCTCATAACGAGGGCGGCGGCCGCCAGGATGGAGGTGATCATTGTGATGACCACGGTCCATCGCGTGGCCTTGTTGTCGGCCTTGCTTTCAGATCTCAAGGAATTCACCTGCGCGATAAGACCATGGTCGCCGGTGATGATCTCGCCCAGCCGGTCGATCTTACTGCTGAGTTCGACGAAACGCGTCTCGCTGCGCGCCTCTGCGGCTTCCAGTCTGGCTTCCGTCTCTTCGCGCGTCATGGCGTTCATCTTGCGACCGGGGCGCCTTGGTTTCAATTGGCTTTTCGATGTGGCCATGCCCTCGCCCGAGATGGCATCGAGCTAGCGTTTATGATTTGTTCCAAACTCATAGCGTCACCCGAAGCGGTTTGCAATCGCTTGAGTTGAAGTATTAGATCGAGAAGCTGACGCCGCAGCCGCAGCTGGACTTGGCGTTGGGATTGCGCACCCGGAACTCGGCCCCGGCCAGCTCATCGACGAAATCGATTTCCGAGCCCTTCAACAGGGCCAAGGAGATCACGTCGACCAGGGCCGCCGCCCCGTCGCGCTCGACCCGCAGGTCGTCGGCGTCGGCGGCGTTGACCAGGTCGAACCGATACTGGAAGCCCGAGCACCCGCCGCCATCGACGGCGACGCGCAGCATCACCGGATGGCCTTCGGCCTCCGAGATCTTATGCAGCCGGCGGGCGGCGTTGGGAGAAAGCGTAACGGAGGTGTCGGTCATGGCTGTGGAAAACCCGTGCTTGACCTATATGAGGGTGTCCGCGCCCCAGGGAAAGGGGGCGATCAGCAAAGGCCGCTCATGTCGTCGTCTCCGTTCATCGTTCCGCGCGCCCCCTATGCCGAGGATCCGTCCAAGTCGCGGGGCCGTCGCTTCCCCGAGGACGAGAGCCGCACGCGCACGCCGTTCGCCCGCGACCGCGACCGCATCATCCACACCTCGGCCTTCCGCCGGCTGAAGGAAAAAACCCAGGTGTTCGTCGCCCACGAGGGCGACAATTTCCGCACCCGTCTAACCCACTCGCTGGAAGTAGCCCAGGTCGCGCGCTCGCTGGCCACGGCCCTCGGGCTCGACAGCGACCTGGCCGAGACCATCGCCCTGGGCCACGACATCGGCCACCCGCCTTTCGGCCACGCTGGCGAGGACGAGCTTCAGGCCAGGATGGAACCCTATGGCGGCTTCGACCACAACGTCCAGACCTTCCGCGTCGTCACCGAGCTGGAGCGCCGCTATCCGGACTTCGACGGCCTGAACCTGACTTGGGAAACCCTGGAAGGGATCATCAAGCACAACGGCCCCGTCATTGATAAACTCGGCAAGCCGTCGTGGAAGGCGATCGCCGACTATGACGGCGCGTATAATTTGGGCCTCAACACCTGGGCTTCGGCCGAGGCCCAGGTCGCGGCCCTGGCCGACGACATCGCCTATAACAATCACGACGTCGATGACGGGGTCGAGGCGGGGCTGTTCACCTTGGACGAACTGATGGACGTGCCGTTGATCGGTCCGATCCTGGCGGCTGTGCGCAGCGAGCGTCCGGACCTGGACCTGCGCTTGACCCGCCTGGAGGCCGTGCGGCGGATGATCGGCGCCATGGTTGATGACGTGATGGGCGAGACGCTGCAGCGCGCCGGCGCGAGCGGCGTGCAGACCGCCGACGAGGTGCGGGGCCTGGACCATGCCCTGGTGGCCTTCTCGGCCGACATGGCCGAGGATTTGGCGCGGCTTCGGCAGTTCCTGCATGCCCGGATGTACCGTCATTGGCGCGTCAATCGGACTCGTAGCCAGGCGCGCCGTATTCTGGCCGAGATGTTCAGCCTGTTCTTGGCCGAGCCCGACGTTCTGCCGTCGGAATGGTTCGCCCGGTCGCAGAACTGCGACGAGGCCGGCCGCGCCCGCGTGGTCTGCGACTACATCGCGGGCATGACCGACCGTTTCGCCATCGAAGAGCACCGAAAACTGTTCCAGCTGGAAGTCTGGAACTAGCCCGGCGCCTGCTGACGGTTCTGCGTAAGCTCGGGCTTGGTTAGACTATCGAACGCGCGCGTCTGATTCGCTGTCGGCGATCCGCGCGCTGGAATACTGGAGCTTCGACGCGAATGTCCGATCCCCACCGCGGCGCCTATACGCCGCCTACCGATGCGCCGCTCTCGTTCGACGCGCGCCAGCCGGTTCGCGGTTCGCGGCCCCTGCCCATGACCCTGATCCTCAGCGCCGTGGTCCTGGCCACCCTGGTGGTCGCGGTGCTGCTGATCTATCGCGGCGGAGTCCGGGGCGCCAATGAGCCGCCGCGCACGGTGGGCGAACCGGTGGCGTCGATCAAGACGACCCCGCCAGCCGGGGCCACCCAGCCCACCGATCCGGCCTCCGGTCTGCAGATCTACAAGAACGAACAGGCCGAGCCTTCGCCGACCTTCGCCGCCGCCCCGGAAGCGCCGATGGCTCGTCCGGCCGCGCCGCCCCCGACCACGCCCGTGCAGGCCGAGACCCTGGCTCCGGCCAAGACCCCTCCGGTCGGCCCCAACGCGCCGGTCTCGGCGACGCCGGCCGCCAAGCCGAGCCGCGCGCCCAGCATCGAGAGCCTGGCCACGGCCGCCGTCGCGCCCAAGGCAGGGTCCGTCGCCGCAAGGCCGGTCCAAGCCGCGACAGCCAAGCCCGTCACCGCGCCGGCCACGATCACCGCAGCCGGCGGCCCGGCCAGCGTGCAGATCGGCGCCCTGTCCTCGACCGCCTTGGCAGACAAGGCCTGGTCCGACGCCGCACGCATCGCGCCCGGCATGGCGGCCGGCAAGGGCAAGCGGGTGGAAGCGATCGACAAGAACGGCGCGACCCTTTACCGCACCGCCGTCACCGGTTTCGCGAGCCGAGCCGAGGCCAAGGCCTTTTGCGACGCCCTGACCGCCGCCGGCAAATCCTGCTTCGTGAAGTAGGGGAGGCGCGCGCTTGGCCAGCTTTTCCGCCGCCATTCTCGGCTGTGCCGGGACCACCCTGACGGCGGAAGAAGCCGCCTTCTTCCGTGACGTGAAGCCCTGGGGCTTCATCCTGTTCAAGCGCAATATCGCCGATCCCGATCAGGTGCGAGCCCTGGCCGCCGCCCTCCGCGAGACGGTGGGCCGCCCCGACGCCCCGATCCTGATCGACCAGGAGGGCGGCCGCGTCGCTCGTCTGGGCGCGCCGCACTGGAAGACGTATCCGCCGGGCCGGTCATACGGAGCGCTGGTGGCCAATGATCCGCTGGTGGCGCGTGAGATCACCCGCCTGGGCGCGCGACTGATCGCCCACGACCTGTTGTCGCTGGGCGTCAATGTCGATTGCGTGCCGGTGCTGGACGTGCCCGATCCGCTGGGCCATGAGATCATCGGCGACCGCGCCTATGGCGATACGCCCGAGCAGGTGGCCACCCTGGGCCGCGCCGCAGCCGAGGGCCTGCTGGCCGGCGGCGTGCTGCCGATCATCAAGCACATCCCCGGCCACGGCCGCGCCATGAGCGACAGTCACCTAGAGCTGCCGGTGGTCAAGGCCAAGCTGGCCGAGCTGGACTCCCGCGACTTCGCGCCGTTCCGCGTGTTGTCGGACATGCCGATGGCGATGACCGCCCACGTCGTCTACACGGCCATCGACCGCCGCCGTCCGGCCACCACGTCACGTAAGGCCATCAAGAAGATCATTCGGGAATCCATTGGCTTCGACGGACTTCTGATGAGCGACGACCTGTCGATGAAGGCCCTATCGGGCGACTTCAAGCAGCGGGCCAAGGACAGCCTGTCGGCCGGCTGCGACGTGGTTCTGCACTGCAATGGCGACATGGCCGAGATGCGGGCCGTGATGTCCGGCGTCGGTCGCCCGTCCACCAACGCCAAGCGCCGGATCCAGGCGGTGATGGGCCGGCTGGTCAAGGTTCCCGAGCCGCTGGACGTCGCGCAGGCCCGAGCCCGCTTCGACGCGGCCTTCAACGGCGAATTTGCGTGAACACGGGCTTCCAGCCCACTTTAGACTTCGAGGCCGCCGATCACGCGGCGGAGGACGGCGCGGCCCTGGTCATCGACATCGACGGCTACGAAGGCCCGCTGCACGTGCTGCTGGCCCTGGCGCGCAGCCAGAAGGTCGATCTGCTGCAGCTGTCGATCACCAAGCTGGCCGAGCAATATCTGGCCTTCGTGCAGCAGGCCCGCCGCGTGCGCTTCTCGCTGGCCGCCGACTATCTGGTGATGGCCGCCTGGCTGGCCTATCTCAAGTCCCGCCTGCTGCTGCCCAAGCCCGAACGCCCCAAGGCCGAGGAGCCGCCGGCCGAGGAGATGGCCGCCCAGCTGGCCTTCCGCCTGGCCAAGCTGGATGTCATGCGCCAGGCCGTCGAGGCGCTGAAGGACCGACCGCTGCTGAAGCGCGATGTCTTCATGCGCGGGGATCCGGAGGCTGTGAAGATCGTCTCCTCCACCCGCTTCGAGGGCGACCTCTACGCCCTGATGACCGCCTACATCACCCAGCGCAAACGCGAGCACGGCCGCCATTACGCTCCGCGCCCGCCCCAGGCCTATCCGCTGGAAGACGCCCGCGACCGCCTGCGCCGCCTGCTGCCCGAGATGCAGGACTGGACGACGCTGTCGGGCGTCGCGCCGGTCGATCGGTTCGAGCATGATCCCGAGGGGCCGAGCCCCGCCAGCTACCTGGCCTCGACCCTGGCGGCCAGCCTAGAGCTGGTGAAGGAGGGGATCCTAGAGGCCCGTCAGATGGAAGCATTCTCGGAGGTTTACCTGCGGACGCGGGCCGAGCCGTTGAAGGCCTTGGCGTGAGTGCGATCCGAAAAGTCCTCCCCCCGTGGGCCCCCGTGGGGGAGGCGGCGCGAAGGCGCCGGTGGGGGGAGTGATCCCACGCCGGCCGGCTCCCCCCTCCGTCGGCTTCGCCGACACCTCCTCCACAGGGGGAGGACTTAGATGCTCGACTCTCTCCTAACCCAACGCTGCATCGAGGCTCTGCTGTTCGCGGCTGCCGAGCCCCTGAGTTTCGACGACCTGGCCAAGCGCTTGCCCGAAGGCGCGGACATCGGCGCGGCCTTGGCCGACCTGCACGCGCGCTATGCTGGCCGAGGTATCGAACTGGTCCAGGTGGCCGGCCGCTGGCGTTTCCAGACCGCCACCGACCTGGCCTTCCTGATGACCGAGGAGCGCGAGGAGCCGCGCCGGCTGTCCAAGGCCGCCCAGGAGACCCTGGCGATCATCGCCTATCACCAGCCCGTCACCCGGCCCGAGATCGAGGCCGTGCGCGGGGTCCAGGCCAGCCGCGGCACCCTGGACGTCTTGCTGGAGCTGGGCCTCGTGAAGATGCGGGGCCGTCGGCGTTCGCCGGGCCGGCCCGTGACCTTCGGCACCACGGACGCCTTCCTTGAGCATTATGGATTGGCGAATCTGGCTGACCTGCCGGGCATCGCCGAGATGCGGGCCGCAGGCCTGCTGTCACTGGACCTGCCGCCCGGCTTCTCGGTGCCCGACCCCATGGGCGTGCGTCCCGGCGAGGACGAAGACCCACTCGACGACGGCGACGAAGCGCCGGAATTCGCGCAGGATTTCCTAGGGGAAAGCTGACGGTCCGATTGGATTAGCTCCCCGCCTCGCGACCGCCTATATTGTCTGAAATATTGTGGTATGGCGTGCGGACGGCCCGTAGGGCCGCGTACGCGAAGGAGCACCAGCGATCATGGGTAGTTTGAGCATCTGGCATTGGCTGATCCTGGCCGCCATCGTCGCGATCTTCTTTGCGCGTCCCGGCAAGCTGTCGGGCATCATGGGCGACGCCGCCAAGGGCATCCGCGCCTTCAAGGACGGCCTGAAGGACGAGACCTCCGACGAGGTTGCGGCCAACAAGGCCACCGGCGCGCTGCCGCGCACCGAGGCCGAGAAGGAAGACCTGCGCAAGTCGTAGTCGATTTCCGGCGTGGCGCGACCCGCGTCGCCGCCATGTCGTCGCTCTCGCCTCGCGTTCGCGCGCGCTTTTCTTTGACACAGTCGCGGAGGCCGGGCTTTCCCCAAGCCGGAAACCGCTCTAAGGCCGGCGGCTATGCTTCCTGATATCGGTGGATCCGAACTGCTTGTCATCGCCGCGGTCGCCCTGATCGTGGTCGGGCCGAAGGACTTGCCCATCCTGATGCGCAAGATCGGGCAATTTCTCGCCAAGATGCGCGGCATGGCCTCTGAGTTTCGCGCCAGTTTCGACGAGATGGCTCGCCAGTCGGAACTCGACGAACTGCGCAAGGAGGTCCAGGCCATGCGCTCGGGCCAATATACCCAGCCCTTCAAGGACGCCGCCGAAGCCGCCCGGGACGTGGGCCTGACCGAGACCTTCGCCGAGATCGACGCCAGCCTGGCTAGCGGGACGATGCAACCCTATCCAGGCGCCGCAGCGCCGCTGTCGCCACCGCCCGAACCGGAGCTGATCGAAGCGCCCAAACCGAGAGCGGTGAAGCCTAGGGCCTTGGCCAAGAGCGCGCCCAAGCCGACCGTCGAGATCAAGGCCAAGGCGGTCAAGGCCGCCGCCAGCGCCGCGCCAAAGCGCGCACAGGCCAAGGCCGTGGCCAAGGCGGCTCCAGCCAGGTCGGCGAAAGCCTCCACCGAGATCACCGCGCCCAAGCGGCCCCGCGCGCCCGTCAAGACATCGGATAACGCCTCGTGAGCCAAGCCATCGGACACGACCCTGACGACTCCGAGATCGAGGCCTCGCGCGCCCCCCTGCTGGAGCATCTGGTCGAGCTGCGCACCCGCCTGATCATCTGCGTCGGCGCGCTGATCGTCGGCTTCGTCGCCTGTTTTGCCTTTGCTGGTAAGATCTTCCTGTTCCTGATCCATCCATTCGTGGTGGCCGAGACCCTGCGCACCGTGCAGCGGGCGGGCTCGCATCACGGGCCGTTCGACCTGCTGCTGGCCCTGACCGGCATCAAGCCGGTGCCCAAGGGCGCGATCATTCCCGACATCGCCCTGCAGGCCACCGCGCCGCTGGAGCAACTGTTCGCGAACATGAAGCTGGCGGCGTTCGGCGCGGTCATCCTGACCTTCCCGATCATCGCCTGGCAGCTGTATCGCTTCGTCGCGCCGGGGCTGTATCGCAAGGAGCGCCACGCGTTCCTGCCGTTCCTGATCGCCTCGCCGGTGCTGTTCATGATGGGCGCGGCGCTGGTCTACTACATCATGCTGCCGTTCGTGCTGTGGTTCTCGCTGAACCAGCAGATCACGGGCGAGGGCGTCAAGGTGCTGCTGCAGCCCAAGGTGTCGGAATATCTGAGCCTGGTGACGACCCTGCTGCTGGCCTTTGGCTTGTCTTTCCAGCTGCCGGTGGTGCTGACCCTGGCCGGGCTGGCCGGGTTGGTCAGTTCCAAGCTGCTGCGCACCGGCCGGCGCTACGCCATCGTTGGCGTGTTCCTGATCGCCGCCATCGTCACCCCGCCCGATCCCATCAGCCAGATCACCTTGGCGATCCCGTTGTGCCTGCTCTACGAGGTGTCGATCTGGTGTGTATGGCTGATCGAACGGCGGCGGGCGAAGGACGAGGCGGGTACGGACGTGGTGGCGGTCTAACCGCTCTTCCTGCCTTGCGGGCGGGAAGAGTGTTGGCGCCCCCGCCGACGCGCCTTAGAGAGGTCGTTTCTTAACGACCTGCCTCCGAGCGTTTCCGATGCACGACATCAAGGCCATCCGCGACAATCCCGAACCCTTCGAAGCCGCCTGGTCTGCCAAGGGCCGCTCGGGCGCGGCCGCCGAGGCGGTGGCGCTGGACGCTCAACTGCGGGCCTCGCAGAGGACGCTGCAAGAGGCCCAGGCCAAGCGCAACGACAGCTCCAAGCTGATCGGCATGGCCAAGGCCAGGAAAGACGAGGCCGAGGCCGCGCGCCTGATGGCCGAGGTCGAGACGCTGAAGGGCGTGATGGCTGAAGCCGGCGGACGGGAAGGGATTGCTCTTCAACAACTGACGGATTTGCTGGCGGCCCTCCCAAACATCCCTGCCGCCGACGTGCCGCCGGGCGAGGACGAGGCGGGGGATGTCGAGATCCGCCGCTGGGGCGATGCTTCCAAGCTCCCGGCCGGCCGCCTGAACAATCCCAAGGACCACGTCGACCTCGGCGCGAGTCTCGGAATGGACTTCGAGGCCGCCGCCCGGATGTCCGGCGCCCGCTTCGTGGTGCTGAAGGGCCAGATCGCCCGGCTCGAGCGGGCGCTGGGACAGTTCATGCTGGACCTGCAGACGGTGCAACACGGTTATATGGAGGTTAGCCCGCCATTGCTGGTGAGGGATGAAGCGTTGTTCGGTACGGGGCAGTTGCCGAAGTTTGGCAACGATCTCTTTTTCGCAAACAGTTACATAGATCGCTCGCGCTTCGAGGAGCTATGGGAAGCTCAGGCTTCGATTGGTCTTGTCGTAGATGATGCACAAAGCTTCAGAATAACTTTTGAACAAACAGGCGCGCTTAGGAGTGCGAAACTCAAA
>JACMOF010000587.1 GCA_014378155.1 Caulobacter sp.
AAGGCGCTGTGGCAGATCACCGGCAAGAAGGACGTCGACCTGGTGTTCGAACACCCGGGCGAGTCGACCTTCCCGGTCTCGGTGTTCGTGGTCAAGCGCGGCGGCATGGTCGCCATCTGCGCCGGCACCAGCGGCTTCAACCTGACCATGGACGCCCGCTTCCTGTGGATGCGCCAGAAACGCGTCCAGGGCAGCCACTTCGCCAATCTGATGCAGGCCAGCGCCGCCAACCAGCTGGTCATCGACCGCCGGGTCGATCCCTGCCTGTCGGAAGTCTTCCCCTGGGAAGACATCCCCGCCGCCCACGAGAAGATGCTGGCCAACCAGCACCTGCCCGGCAACATGGCGGTGCTGGTCTGCGCCCAGCGGCCGGGCCTGCGGACCTTCGAGGAAGTGGTGGAGATCAGCGAGGGGCTGTGAGGGCAAGGGTCGGGGACATGCGCTTGTGCGTGTCCCCGGGCGGACTGACCCCCTACCGCCCCAACTCGTCGGCCACCGTTCGCGCCAGCGCGTCGTCCAGTTCGGTGACCTCCGAAAATCCCAGCCGTCGCCGGATCTTGGCGTTGTCGATGAACAGCGGGTAGTTGAGGTCCAGCCCCGCCACGGCCGCCGCCAGGGCGCCGCGCGCGACGTCGGGATGGACCAGCTCCACCTCGCCCGGCCAGCCCAGGTGTTCGGCGAAGGTCGCGGCCCAGGCCAGGTTGGTCGGGGTGTTGGCGCGGCCCAGATTGTAGGTCTGGCCGCCGGCCCTCGGGTGGACGGCGGCCAGGGCTATCCCCGCCGCCACGTCGTCGACATAGCCGAAGGTCGCCCGCCAGGCCGCCCAGGGGTGGGTGATGTTGAATCGCGCCCGGCGCTGGACCATCGGCCGGATCGCCCAGGAAAACCGCCGCTGGCGGTCGCCGGGTCCAAACACCATCGGCAGGCGCAGGATGGTCGCTTCGAGCCCCGCAGCGGCGCGAGCCGCCTCTTCAAGAGGGATCTTGTCGTAGTCGTCCATCCAGGCCTGGGGGTCGCTGGCCGGGCGGGGCTTGGCCAGGCGGTAGGGGTAGCGCGAGGCGCGCAAGGCCCCGTCCTCGGTCAGGCGGTCCCAGATCGGGCTAGGCCGGCCCTTGCGGTGCAGGCCTTCGTAGTTGGCGTAGACGTCGATCGAGCTGGCCATCACGTAGCGCTCGACCTGGCCGACCAGGGCGTCGAGCAGCGGCAAGGTGTCGGCCGCCGTACAGGCCAGCAGGTCGATGACCGTGGTCGCGCCGATCTCGCGCACGGCCGCCAGCACGGCGGCCGTGTCGCCGCGATCGAGCACCAGCGAGCGCGCGCCGCTGGCGACCGGACGGGTCCCATGATGAACCACCGCGGTCTCGACGCCGTCGGCCAGCAGCCGCGCGACCAGCGGCCCGCCGATGAAACCTGTTCCCCCCAGGACCAGGACGCTCATGCCAATCGCGAACTCCTCTGCCAGCGCCGCCAGCCTATGCGCGAGCCACGGGTTCAAGGCAAATCGGCCGCCGCTTGCGCCGGCGTCTTGAAGCCTGTTCCGGATGAGCGTGGGCGGATCTGGCTGGGGACATGCCCATGGGCATGTCCCCAATCCCATTCGGTGATTGGCAACCGCTGGAACCCGTCGCACAGTCAGCCCCAACAAGTGTTCGGGGGAGTGAAACATGGGCTGGAAGAGCAAGGCGGCGTTGACCGCCGTGGGCGCGGTGCTGGTCGTGGCCGGGGTGGTGGCCGTGCGCACCGCCACCTTCAAGGCCCCGGCGGCGGTCGATCTGTCGAGCGTCCGCCTGGCGCCCCCCCGCCCGGTCGACGTGGCCATGGCCGCCCAGCATCTGGGTGAGGCCGAGCGCTTCCAGACCGTCAGCCACCAGGACAAGGCGGAAGACCAACCGGCCGAATGGGACAGGCTGCACGCCTGGCTACAGGCGACCTATCCCGACGCCCACCGGGTGATGACCCGCGAGGTCGTGGACGGCCACGCCCTGGTCTACACCTGGAAAGGAACCGAACCGGCCCTGCCGCCGATCGTGCTGATGGCCCACCAGGACGTGGTGCCGGTGACGCCGGGCAGCGAGGGCGCCTGGACCCATCCCCCGTTCGACGGCGCGGTCGCCGACGGCGCGGTCTGGGGCCGGGGCTCGATCGACGACAAGGGCTCGCTGGTCACCCTGTTCGAGGCCCTGGACGGCCTGGCCAAGGCCGGCTTCACGCCGCGTAGAACGGTGATCCTGGTCAGCGGCCATGACGAGGAGGTGCGCGGCGGCGGCGCCCGCGCGGCGGCGGCCCTGCTCAAGGCGCGCGGCGTCAAGGCGCAGTTCGTGCTCGACGAGGGCATGGTGGTGGTCGCCGACCACCCGGTCACCCACGCCCCGGTGGCCCTGATCGCCCTGGCCGAGAAGGGCTACGCGACCCTGACCGTCACCGCGCCCGCCGTCGGCGGCCACTCCTCGGCCCCGCCGCCCCAGACCGGGGTCGCCACCCTGGCCAAGGCGGTGCTGGCCATCGCCGACAAGCCTTTCCCGATGAGGTTCTCCGGCCCCGGCGCCGACATGCTGAAAAGCCTGGCCCCGCACGCCTCGCCGACCGTCAAGATGGCGGCCGCCAACACCTGGCTGTTCTCGCCCTTGTTGGTGAAAGAGTCGGCCCGCACACCCGCCGGCGCGGCCATGCTGCACACCACCATCGCCCCGACCATGCTGAAGGGTTC
>JACMOF010000588.1 GCA_014378155.1 Caulobacter sp.
CTGCTGCAGACCAGCTCCAGCGCCGCCGACCAGACCGAGCATATGATCCTCAACCAGTACAAGGCCGGCCAGGTCGCCTACACCGACGTCGTCCAGGCCAAAGCTTCGGCCCTATCGGCCCGGCGCGCGCTGCTGACTGCGGCCGTCCAGCGCCAGACCACGGCGGTGACCCTGATCCAAGCCCTGGGCGGAGGGTGGAAAGCGGCGACTTAAGGGCGAGGCGGGACCCAGCCGCTCTCCACTGCACGCCCTGAGGCTGAACCTTGCTGAACGGCTCCGAGCTTGTCGAGCTTGTCGAGCTTGAACCTTCGCCTCACCCGGTGAAAACCCCTCGCGCACGGTGGGTTTTGCCCGATGGCCCGTCCACACCTCGCGCCTAGGCTGGCCCGCCATGCCCGCCTCGCTCCCCCTGCAAGACGCCTGGACCCTGCGTCCCGTCGCCGTCCTTGGCGCCGATTCATGCCGATCGCCGGCCTCAAGTCGCTGAGCGAACTGCCCGCCAACTTGTTTCACCATCCGCCGGCCAGGCGTGACGGGTAGGTCAGGGCAGCTGGGATTGATCCTTGCTTAGGGTCGAGGTCATATTCTTTCCTTGGCTCTCGCTGACACCCCCTGCGGGCGACGACGGGAACAGGGACTACATCGGCAGGTCCGGCCTGGGTTTGTCCGAGCCAAAATAGCTGGGCTTCTTCTTGGGCGGCGGAGGCGGCGGAGGTTCGGCCGGCTTGGCGGGTTCGGCGGCGGACTCCGACAGGCCTTCGAGTGACTTGTTGATCTTGGCCACCTCTTCGGCGGTCGGCACGCGGCGACCGCCGCGCATGGCCATGGCCGGATCGCCCGCCAGGGGCGCGAGGGTTTCGACCACGCCATCATGACCAACGATCGTGGCCGGGTCGCCGGACGGCATTGGCGCGGCGCCGGAGGCCTGGGCGGCGGCGAACGTCGCCGCCCGGGTTTCGGCCTGTTCCTGCGCCAGAATCTCAGGCGGCGCGGCCTCCAGTGTGCGCGGATCGGCGCCCATCATGATCTCGGCCGAAACGTCCTCATGAGCCGAATACTTGCTGCGGAACGCCGTCACCTGGCCCGACGGTCCGGTCCAGCGGTAGAAGATGTGGGTTCCCACGGTGCGCAGCTTGACCAGGGTCGGCGCCCAATACGGATAGACGTAGTTGGCGTGATAGTGGGTGGCGGTGCCGACGCCCTTCATCACGAAGCCCGCCAGGGCCCGCTTGGCGATGATCTGGGCGTTGTCCCACACGGTCGGGCTGATCGCCCGCTCCAGCGAGCCGTCGCAGGTGAAGCTGAACTGGCAGCCCGTGCCCCGCGCCGCGCCCTCGTAGACCACGCCGCAGACCGACTTGGGATAGCCCGGATGGCGCATCCGGTTGAGCACGGTCTGGGCCACGGCCTGCTGACCGTCCACCGGCTCGAACCCGGCCTCGAAATAGACCGCCTGGGTCAGGCAACGCAGGGCCTTGTCCCGCTCCAGCGGCGGCCCGCTGATCTTGAAGGGCCTGGCCGCCTCCATCGTCAGGGGCGACGCCTGCTTGAAGCTGTTGATCAGCCGGGCTTCCTCGAAATCCGCATCGCGGTCGCCCAGGCGGGGGATCAGGTGGATATCCAGCTTCTCCCAGCCCGCGACGCGGCCCCAATAGTTCTTGTGCGGCCGCGGGTCGTGCCGCCGGGCCAAGGCCAGCATCGCCAGATCCATATTGGCGGTGTAGCGGGCCAGGCCGGCGTCGGACAGAGAGCCGGCGATGGTGACGATGGCCTTGGGCCGGCCGGATCCGGCCGGGAGATAGTAGGTTGTCGCGCACGCGGAAAGGCCGCCGGAGGCGACGAGCGCCGCGGCGGCCTTGACGGCGTGGGTTTGACTAGAGCTTGGCAGACTATTTCCCGCCCAGCGTGGAGCGGATCATCCAGGCATGCTTTTCGTGGGCGGCCAGACGCTGGGTATAGAGATCGGCGGTGGCCTCGTCGCCAGCTTCCTCGGCCGCTCCGAAGGCGTCGCGCAGGGTGGCGATCACGGTCTCGTTGTCGGCCTGGAGTTCCTTGAACATGCCTTCCCACTCCTTCTCGGCGTCGCCATCCTTGATGCTCGAGAGGTTTCCGAACGCGCCGTAGCCCATGGGGGCCAGTTCGCCCAGGGCGCGAATGCGCTCGGCGATCGCGTCAAGCGCCGTCCATTCCTCGGTGTATTGGCCTTCGAGCAGCACGTGCAGCGCCTGGAAATTGGGGCCGCGCACGTTCCAGTGATAGCCGTGGGTCTTGAGATACAAAGCATAGCTGTCAGCCAGGACCTTGTTCAGGCCGGCGACAATGTCGCTGCGTTGTTTCGTCGTGAAGCCGGTGTTCAGGTTCGCAGCCATCGTCATCTCCCGTGTTGCGTGTTGCGTGTTGCGTGTCTTAGGTAAGCGTGTCCATGCTCTTGGCAAGACGTACGTGCGCCAGGGCCCCATGAAGTCACAAGAACCACTCGCAACGC
>JACMOF010000589.1 GCA_014378155.1 Caulobacter sp.
CTTTGCCGCTCTCGGCGAGGTCTTCGGCGGTGTGGGTAAGGGTCTTGGCGATCATGTCTCTCTCCGTGGACGGTTCCGCCGCGCGAGGGACGCTCGACCGCTATGGGTTGGGGTAGGTGAGGGCCGAGCCTAGGGCCGCGCCCACCCTCGACGCAGCTTCGGAAACTACCCAGCCGCGCCTAGGTGGTTTCCGGAGCTTTCGCCTTGGCCGCTGGCCACTAGGGTCAAACTAGCCCAGGCTGAGGTCGCCGGCGGTCAAGCGCCCTGGGTTCAGTCGCGCCTAGCGCCCGCACCCCAAGGCGTCCTCTCGTCGTCAAAGTGAGCGCCGCGCCCATGAACGTCGTGATGTTTGAAGCCGAAGTCTGCGAAGGGGCTGCTTGTCGGCGCCTTAAGCCGCTGCTCGCCGACGGCCAGGTTCGCCAGGCCGGGTCGCGCGATGTGCGAGGCGGAAAGCACGCGCGCCATCGTTTACGGCGGCGGCTGGAGACCCTGGGATACAATACCGAGATGTTCCAAGGTCTTCACGATCATGCCTCCGATGACGTCTATGTCGCGGCGCTCGACGACCTCCATACCTGTCTGGGCGACATGAACGACGATGCGGTTGGAGCCAAACTCCTGCACGCGTTGAGTTCTGGGCCGGGCGCCGGCGGTCCGCCGCAAAGTCCTCGATCAAGGGCCAAACGCCTCAAGACTGCGTGGCGTCGCTTTGAGCCCCTGTGTCTCCCCCTTGGGCCAAACCTCAGGTTTCCTTGCCCGCAGGCGCTCTGACGATGAGCCGCGCCGACCCGGCCTTGGCGAACCCGACCTTGGCCGGCGCGCCGGCGCCGGAGCTGGCGGGGCACAGTTCCCGGTCATGACGCAACCCGACGCCAAACCGTTCTGGACCGAGGCGGCGGACGCGCTTTGCCGGCGGCTGAACTGCGGGACCGATGGGCTAGGCCGCGATGAGGCTAGCCGGCGGCTGGTGCAGTACGGTCAGAACGCCGACGCCAGCGCCAAGGCGCCAAGCCTGCCGCGCGCCATCGCCAGGCGTTTGCTTGAGCCGCTGTCGCTGCTGCTCCTGGCTGCGGGCCTGGTGTCGGCGGCGACCGGCGACGGGGCGGGCGGGGCGATCATCGTGGTCATTCTAGGGGTCTCCATCGGCCTGGACACCCTGCAAGAGGGCGGCGCGATGCGCGCCGCCGAAGTCCTGCGCCGTTCGGTGGCGCTGAAGGCCGAGGTCAAGCGTGACGGGACGTTCGTGCAGGTCGCCGTCGAGACCGTGGTGCCCGGTGACCTGATCCGCGTGCGGGCCGGCGATATCATTCCAGCCGACGCCCTTGTGCTTGACGGCGCGGCCTTCACCGCCAACGAAGCCGCCCTGACCGGCGAGCCCTATCCGGTCGAAAAACGGCCGGGTCTGGTCACGGGCCTGACGGCCGGCGAAGCGTCCAACGCCGTCTTCCGCGGCGCGGTCGCCCAGACGGGCGAAGCCATCGCGCTGGTCGTGAGCACCGGACCAGCCACCCTGTTTGGCGCCGCCGCGTCGGCGTTGGCGCTCACCGAGGACGTCTCACCTTTCCAGCAAGATCTGCGCGCCTACGGCCTGCTCACCGCCCGGCTGACCATCGCCCTGGTGCTGGTGGTGTTCAGCGCCCATCTGGCGTTTGGCCGGCCGCTTCTGCAGTCGTTGCTGTTCGCGGTAGCGCTGGCGGTTGGGCTGACGCCAGAACTGCTGCCGATGATCACCACCGTGACCCTCTCACGCGGCGCGCTGCGGATGGCCAAGCGCAAGGTCATCGTCAAGCGGCTGGCGTCGATCCACGACCTGGGCGCCATGACGGTGCTGTGCACCGACAAGACTGGAACCTTGACCTCCGCGGAAATCAGCTTGGCGCGGAGCCTGGACGGGACCGGCGCCGACGATCCGCGGCCCTCGCGACTAGGCGCCGTCGCCGCCAACCTCGGCGGGGATCGCGGCGCCCTCGATGCGGCCATGATGGCGGCCGTACCTGACGCCGCCACCGGCTGGACGCTGCGCTACCGACACGCCTTCGATTTTGGCCGTAGGCTGGGATCGGTCCTTGCCAGCGGTCCGGACGGCGATGTCCTCGTGGTCAAGGGCGCCCCCGAAAGCGTACTCGATCACTGCGTTTCGGCGCGGGCGGGCGGCAAGGTCGCGCCGATGAGCGCCGCCGACCAGAACGCGGTCTTAGCCCAGGTGCGCGCCTTGGCGGAGGAGGGCCTGCGCGCCGTCGCCATCGCCTCGCGGCCTTGGGTGGGTGCGGCCCACGAAATCGGGGTCGAAGATGAGGCCCGCCTGATCTATGAAGGGCTCTGCGCCTTCGCCGACCCGCCCAAGCCCACCGCAGCGGCCGCGATCGCCAGGCTGGCGGCCGCCGGCGTGCGGCTTAAGATCCTGTCGGGAGACGACCCGGTCGTGGTCCGCCGGCTGGCGGGCCTGGTTGGCCTGAAAGCCGACCGGGTGCTGTCGGGGGCCGATGTCGCCGGACTGAGCGATGACGCCCTGGCCGTTCAGGTCCAATCGATCGACGCCTATGGCCGACTTGCGCCTGACCAGAAGGCCCGGCTGGTCAGGGCGCTCCAGGCGCGCGGCGCCGTGGTCGGTTATCTCGGCGACGGCATCAACGACGCGCCGGCGCTGAAAGCCGCTCACATCGGCCTGTCGGTGGCGGGGGCGACAGGGGTCGCCCAGGCGGCCGCGGATATGATCCTGCTGGATTCCGACCTCGCCGTCGTAGGCGATGGGGTGGAGGAGGGGCGCAGGACCTTCGCCAACATCCTGAAATACGTTCGCATGGGCGCCAGTTCGAACTTCGGCAACATGCTGTCTATGGCCGCCGCCTCGCTGTTCCTGCCGTTCCTGCCGATGCTGCCGACCCAGATCCTGCTCAATAACCTGCTCTACGATGTCTCCGAGATCGGCATTCCGTTCGACTCCGTTCGGCCCGAAGCGCTGGCCCTGCCGCAGGTCTGGGACATGCGCGGGCTTATCCGGTTCGCCGCCGTCATGGGGCCTCTGTCCTCGGCCTTCGACCTGCTGACCTTCGCCGGATTGCTCCTTCTGGTCCATGTGACGCCGGCCGAGTTCAGGACCGTCTGGTTCCTGGAATCGATGGCCACCCAGATCCTGGTCATTTTCATCATCCGCACCAACGGTCGGCCCTGGCGCGATCTGCCGCGCCCGATCTTGGCCGCCTCGTCCCTGGGCGCGCTGGTGGTCGCCATGGCCTTGCCCTTCACGCCGCTGGGCGCCTGGTTTGGCTTCAAGGCGCCGTCGCTGGCGATCATCGGCGTGCTGGCTCTGACCGTCGTGACCTATCTAGTCTGCGCGGAACTGGCCAAGTCGTTCGCCGTAAGCCGGCTGAACTCCAGGACTTTGCGGCCCGCCCATGGATGACACGCGAGCCCGCCGGCTGGCGCGCAGGGTGCGCCCCGCAGCCTGGCCGAGCATGCTCACGCCTCGGCTGAAGGACACCCCATGAGCCGCTCGCGGCTGCATGTCGAAAACCACCATGGCGCTAACGCGGGATGGCTGAGGGCGGCCGCCCTGGGCGCCAATGACGGACTGCTCTCCACGGCCAGCCTGGTGCTCGGCGTCGCCTCGGCGGCCGCGAGCCATCAGGCGGTGCTGGTCGCCGCAGTCGCGGGACTGGTCGCCGGCGCCATGTCGATGGCGGCGGGGGAATATGTCTCGGTCAGTTCGCAATCGGATTCCGAGCAGGCCGACCTGAAGCGCGAGGGAAAGGAACTCCACGACGCCCCGGTGGCCGAACGCGCCGAGCTCAAGGCCATCTATGTCTCGCGCGGCCTGGATGCCGGGACGGCGCAAAAGGTCGCCGACCAGCTAACGGCCAAGGACGCGCTCAGTGCTCATGCGCGCGACGAACTTGGCCTTTCCAACACCACCAGGGCTCGCCCGATCCAAGCCGCCCTGGCCTCGGCCGCCGCCTTTACGGCCGGCGCCGCCGCGCCGCTCCTCGTCGTGGCCCTGACGCCCCACGCCACCCTCGCCCCCGCCTTATGGGCGACGGCCTTGGCGGTGCTCTTGGGGCTGGGCCTCATGGCCGCCAAGGCCGGCGGGTCCAGCCCCTGGCGGGCGGCCCCCAGGGTGGTGTTTTGGGGCGCCCTGGCCATGGGCGTCACCGCCGCGATTGGCCATCTGGTAGGTCGGGCCGTCTAGCTCGGGCGGTGGGCGTGAGGGCGGCTGGAGCGCGCCAGCCAAGCCCTGACGCGCAGCAAAGTAGCCCGTACGATCAAATCTCGGCGGCCGGCGGCCTCGCTCGACCCGGTGTCCGGTTGGCCGCGACCATGAGGCAACGGCGCATCGCCGCGCCGTATGCGGTTGCGGGATCATCGCCCTGGATAGGACGATCGCTTTGAGAAGAGGGGCGTTCTTCTGCATCCAGGCCAAGATGAAGGCCACGATCTCACGGTCCATGGCGATAGGGTTACGCTGAGTTTCCGGGAGACGCGAGCCCAATGCGAGAGGCTC
>JACMOF010000590.1 GCA_014378155.1 Caulobacter sp.
GCCCCCGAACGGGTCAGGACGGTTGGCGACCGGCTCGACGCAGATGAAGTCGGCGCCCGGCGGCGAATAGACGTGGAGCCAACGGCATTCGGGCGAGGCTGTGACGGTGGTGGTCGCGCCGTCGGGGCCCGTCAGCGTCGCCACGCCGTTCCAGCCTGTGTAGCAGTTGTCGATCAGGCTTTCGACGGCGGTCAAGGCGCCGGCCGCCCAATCCGAACGCCAAGCGTCCTCGACGAGCGTGGTGGGCAGGCAGTCTTCGTCGATCATCCACACACCGGTGACCCCCGCCCTCAAGCGCTCGCCGGCCGGGGCCGGAAAATACGGATGGAACCCCAAGCCGGCGGGCATCGCCGCGTCGCCGGTATTGGTCACCGACAGCTCGATGCGCAAACCGTCGTCAGCGAGATGGAACCGCTGCTCGGCGCGATAGGCCCAAGGCCATTCACCGAGGGCGTGTTCGAAGACCAAGACGGCTTCGAGATCACTCGCAGACTCCACCGTCCAGGGCGCCCGCCAACCTTGACCGTGGAGGGCGTGCGGATGGTCCCCCAGGTTCGGCGACAGCGACACCTCATGGCCGGCGAAGCTGAAGCAGCCGTTCGGAATGCGGTTGCAATAGGGGACGAGCGGGAAACACCCCGCGTCCAGAACCTCGGTCGTCCCGGCGGGCGTGGGTCGCGTCACGTCGCGGTCGTCCCAGGTGAAACGCCCCAAGGCGCCGCCCAGGCCAGGCAGTATCTCGACGCGAGCGCGGGCGGTCTGCAGGACGACGGTCATGGGATCTCCGACGGCGGCGTTGTCGAGCGGCTTGCTACGTCCATCGCCGCGCGGAAACAAGCGGCCTTCCCTCACGTCGCCCTAGGCGCGACCGGCGGGCCGTCGCATCATCGCCTCAAGCAGAGGCGGAGCGCATGAACAGACCCCTGGACGGCGTGCGCATCGTGGCGGTCGAGCAGTACGCCGCCGGGCCCTATGGCACCCAGCTGCTGTGCGAGCTGGGCGCCCAGGTGATCAAGATCGAAGCCCCGTCCCTGGGCGGCGACATCAGCCGGGGCCTGGGTCCCTACTTCCTGGGCGACGGCGACAGCCAGTTCTTCCAGACCTTCTCGCGCGGCAAGCAGTCGGTGGCGCTGGAGATCAAGACGCCGGAGGGCCGCGCCGACTTCGAGCGCCTGGTGGCCGGCGCCGACGCGGTGGTCAACAACCTGCGCGGCGACCAGCCGGACAAGCTGAAGATCACCTTTGACAGCCTGAAGACGATCAAGCCCGCGATCGTCTGCGCCCATCTGTCCGCCTACGGACGGGGCAATAGTCGCGAGGCCTGGCCGGGCTACGACTATCTGATGCAGGCCGAAGCCGGGTTCATGACGATGACCGGCGAGCCGGACGGACCGCCGGTACGGTTTGGCCTGTCGATGGTCGATTTCATGACCGGCTCGGTGTTCGCCCTGGGGATCGTTTCGGCCATCCTCGGGGCGCGGGCCAGCGGCATCGGCTGCGACGTCGACGTGTCGCTGTTCGACGTGGCCCTGCACCAGACCACCTATCCGGCGGTGTGGGCGATGAACGAGGGCCATGTCGTCGGACGGCCGCCGCGCGGGGCCCATCCATCGATCAGCCCGTCCCAGCGGGTCAAGACCCAGGACGGCTGGGGCATGTTGATGTGCCAGACGCAGCGGTTCTGGGAGGTCTGGTGCGATCTGGTCGAGCGGCCGGACCTGAAGACCGATCCGCGCTTCCTCGACATGCCAGCGCGCCGCGCCCATCTCGACGCCCTGACCCCGATCCTCGACGCGATCATGGAGACGCGGACGGGCGCCGACTGGATGACCTATCTGGGCGGCCGCGTGCCGTTCGCTCCGATCGCCGACCTGGCTGACGCCCTGGATAACCCCTTCGTGGCCGAGGTGGCCATGCGCGACCACATCGACCATCCGGCTAGGCCCCAGGGCCTGCACATGCTGGCCTGCCCGATCAAGGTCGATGGCCAGCGCATGCCCGCCGCCCGCGCCCCGGCCATGGGGGAGCACAACGGTGTGCTGCGGGGTGACGACCGATGAAGCTCGACGGCGTCAAGGTGCTCGACCTTTCCCTTTTCCTGCCCGGTCCGATGCTGACCCTGATGATGGCCGACCACGGGGCCGACGTGATCAAGATCGAGCCGGTCGGCGAAGGCGAGCCCAGCCGGCACATCGGCCTGTCGACAAACGGCCAGACCGTGTGGTTTCGCAACACCCATCGCGGCAAGCGCTCGGTGCAGCTGGACCTGAAATCCGCTCAAGGCCAGGCCGCGTTCTGGACCCTGGCCAAGGAAGCCGACGTTCTGGTCGAGGCCTTTCGGCCCGGCGTGGTCGATCGCCTGGGGGTCGGCTACGAGGCGGTCAAGGCGGTCAATCCGGGGATCGTCTATTGCTCGATCAGCGCCTTTGGCCAGACCGGCCCCTATCGCGACCGGCCCGCCCACGACCTGGCCGTCGAGGCCCTGGCCGGGCTCGTGGCGCTGAACGAGGGCCAGGACGGCAAGCCCGCCATGCCCGGCCTGATGGCCGCCGACGCCCTGGCCTCGCTGACCGCCCTGTCCGGCGTGTTGATGGCGCTCTATCGCCGGACCCAGACGGGTCTGGGCGACCATCTCGACGTCGCCATGCTCGACAGTCTGATGGCCTGGACGCCCAACGCCACCGGCCCGGTGTTCGCCCAAGACCGCGCCAACGTCCCCAAGGCCGAGCGCTCCTGGGGCGGGGCGGCGATGTTCAACCTGTATGAATGCCGCGATGGACGCTGGATCGTGCTGGGAGGGTCGGAGGTGAAGTTCGCCGCCATCCTGCTCGAGGCGCTGGGGCGGTCGGACCTCTTGGACCATGCCCGCCAGCCGCCCGGTCCCGGCCAGGAGCCCCTGCGGGTGTTCTTTCGCGAGACCTTCATCACCAGGACCCAGGCCGAATGGGAAGCCTGGTTCGAAGGGCGCGACATCTGTTTCGCCCCGGTCCGCACCCTGAAGGAGGCTTTCGCCGACCCCGCAGTGGCGGCGCGCGGGATGATCTGGCGCGATGCGGCGGGAAACGCCGTGGTCGGCACGCCGCTGCTGTTTCGCCAGGAACCCGGACGTCCGGACCCCAAGGCGCCGGGCCTCGACGAGCACGCCGGCCAGGTGTGGCGCACGCTCAGCTAGGATCGGATCGCGGCCCAACCCGATCACGCGATGACAACGATGGACATTCGCGCGCCTCCCTCGATATGCAGGGTCTGAAGGCGACGCGCGTTCGCCGGAGGAACCGATCCGTGACCCAGCACCCGCCCCTCGCCCTGAGCCGCCGTCGCGCGCTCGCTGGTCTCGCCCTGACCGGTTTTGCCGCCACGCCCGCCTTCGCCCACGCCGCCACCTATCCCGTGGTCGGCAAGGTCGAACGCCTGGACCCCGCCCTGGACGCCCTGATCGACGCGGATGCGCCGGTCGAGCAGGTGCTGGACGGCTTCACCTGGAGCGAGGGCCCGGTCTGGGTCGGCGGTAAGGACGGCTTCCTGCTGATCTCCGACGTGCCGGCCAACCGGATCCTGCGCTGGTCGCCCCCCAGGGGCGGCCATGGGGGCGGCAAGGGCGGCGGCGCGGTGTGGCTGTCGCCGTCGGGCTATGCCGGACCCGAGACCAGCAGCCTGCGCGAGGCCGGCTCCAACGGCCTGATCCTGGCGCGCGGCGGCTTGGTGATCGGCGACAGCGGCAACCGCTGCGTCTCGTTCATCGACTTGAAGACCCAGAAGAAGACTGTCCTGGCCGCCAGTTTCGAGGGCAAGCGTCTCAACAGTCCCAACGACCTGGTCCTGGCCCGCGACGGCGCGATCTATTTCACCGACCCGCCTTGGGGCCTGAACGGCGACTGGGCCTCGCCCTACCGCCAGACCGACTATTCGGGCGTCTACCGCCTGAGTCCTGACAACGCCCTGACCCTGATCGACAAGACGGTCGAGCCGAATGGC
Source organism: Caulobacter sp. (assembly GCA_014378155.1). GTDB lineage: Bacteria > Pseudomonadota > Alphaproteobacteria > Caulobacterales > Caulobacteraceae > Caulobacter. The sequence goes on from JACMOF010000590.1 coordinate 3,976, forward strand.
ATAGGCCTGTCGCCCGACGGGAGCACGCTCTATGGCACCGACCGCAAATCGGGTTGGGTGGCCTGGGACCTCGACGCCAAGGGCGGCCCGACCGGGCGCCGGTCCTTCGTCGACCGCGCCGCCACCGGCATAGCGGGCGGCGATGGCTTGAAGGTCGATAGCCGCGGCAATCTCTGGGCCTCGGGCCAGGACGGCATCTCGATCTTCACATCCGCAGGGCGCCGCCTCGGGATCATCCGCGCCGACGATGTCATCTCCAACTGCGAGCTGGCCGCCGACGGCCACCTCTACATGTCCTCCAACCACCGCGTGCTGCGGGTGAAGGTGAAAGCGCGGAAGCTAACCGTCTGACGGGGGCGAAGCGACGCCATCGCTCGCGCGGCAAATACGGCCCCAGGAGGACCGACA
>JACMOF010000591.1 GCA_014378155.1 Caulobacter sp.
AAGCTCGGGAGGCCCTACGGGACGGCAATGTAGGCGAGGCCGTTCGCGAAGGATTTGAGGCGATTGGCGAAAGTTTCAAGGGAACCCTCCACTACGATTTCGAAGGCCGATCCGGACAGGCGCAGGTGGTGTATGTTCGATGTCCACTAGCGCCGCTGGGCCGGAAACCCAACGGCGTGGCCTTCCACGTTGCAGCGATCACTCGTGAGGGGGCTCTTGACGCCCTGATGTTGGCGCTACGAAAAATTATTCCGGGCGCTGCAGAAGATCAAATGATCGGCAGCGCCAGTGTAATGCACGTGGAAGTGCGGTCGGACGAACCCATGCCAGCGGTTCTCGACGGCGAAACCGTCGACCTGGGCAAGGTGGCCACGATCCATTTCGTGCAGGCAGCTTTCAACGCTCTGGTCCCACGGCATACTGCCTGATCGGCGACACGGCGTGCGCGGGCACTAATTTAGTAACGATGCCGAGACCCGCGCCGGGGCAGGGCTCTTCAAGCTGAGAATGTAGGCGATGACGTTCTCGCGATCACCTTTGCGCAGGACAAGATTTGGCATTGTCCGGTGCGACGTCTGGAGCGCCGCCCTCAAGGCGATGGCGGTCATTCCGGGCGTCTGCGCCAAGCGCGCAAACGCTGGCGCTTTCACGTTGGGCGATGCGGCGTTGCCGGCACGGATCGCGTGGCAGCTTGAGCAGGATTTCCGGGCGATAGTCTCCCCTTTTTGGGGGTTCCCTGGCTCACGGGCGGAAGCGCCGGCGGGCGCCATCAGGAGAATGACCGCAGCCGCGGCTACGCCAAGTTTCCAATTCATAGTCTCACTCCAGTCCCGCTTCCGCGCCACATCTCCTGGCGTCGTAAGAATCTAAAGCTTGTCGTCAGGGCTGCTCAGCTATTGGCGTGATCGGTGTGATTTCATCGATAAGGCGCTTCGCGACCTCGCCGTGGTAGTAATTACGCAACTCCCAAGCCTTCGCCGCGCGCCAACAACGATCAGCCACCGCTTGCATTACCGCTTCAGCCCATCGCCGATTTTGTCCTGTGCCTTGCCGACGATATTCTGCGCAGATCCAACCGCCTTCTCAACTGCGCCTTCCGTCGACCGCCAGAGCCGGTCCCGACGCTTCGGTCGTGCCGCCAAACGGTCGCCTCCATGGTCTCTGTCGCTCAGGTAGGAAACTTGGAGCGACACGCACCCTCTGATCGCCGCGGACGCAGGCAAATCCGCCCGCAGGTCGGGCGTCACGTTTGGACTTAGTCCACTTGACGTGAATCAAGGCGGTCAACCGCCTAGCTGCCCTCTTGGATTGTGATGTCCCGTCGCAGCCTTTGCACAGGCAGCGCGTTCACTACCTGGAAGCCGACCGAGGTGCTGCGCCATGATCACGTTCAACGTCGTCAAAGAGAAACACGGATGGGCTGTCCGGTTGGGCGAGGGCATGACCACGCCTTTCTGGTCAAAGGACCTGGCCGTCCGGGAGGCCAAGTGCCTCGCCGACGCGATCGGTGGTCATGGCGAGCACACCGAAGTCGTCGTCGAGTGCATTGATCCCGATGAGCCGCGCAGGTGGGGCGCGGGATTGAGCTAGGCCGTTCGAAGTGAGCTGCGCCGCGGTCGCCGGTTGAGACCGTAGTGCATGATCGACGTCTAGGCCGGTGAAGGGCCCGCAATACAATGCGTTTTGAGACAAATGCGTCCTCGCGCGAGCACCAACTCCGTCGCGGGTCGGATTTGATCGCGCCGCTACGCGGTTTGCTCGCGAGCGCGCGACAGAGACCACCGTGGGACGACGGCGCACCCATCCGGGCCGAGCTCTTCAGCGTCGATCGGCTTGAGGAACACGCGAGAAGTCTCGCGACCGCACAGGCGGTCACGCCCCGCGAGGCTAAGGGCGCTTCGCTCGCGAAGCGGCTCGCCGAAGACGAGGCTGTCCTGTTGTCGGCCTACCGTGACGTCGCCGACGCAGTCGACGCGGGCGCCGCCATCACCCCGGCAGCTGAGTGGCTGATCGACAATTTCCATCTCGTCGAAAAACAGATTCGCGAAGTCCGAGGCGATCTGCCGCCGGGCTATTATCGACAGCTGCCCAAACTCGCGGGGGGTCCCTTGTCGGGATATCCGCGGGTGTTTGGAGTGGCTTGGGCGTTCGTGGCCCATACCGACAGTCTCTTCGATCCAGAAATCCTGCGTCGCTACCTCCGCGCGTATCAGGAGGTCCAGCCGCTGACCATCGGCGAGTTGTGGGCCGTCGCCATCACGCTCCGAATTGTCCTGGTAGAAAACCTCAGCCGGATCGCCAAACGGGTCATGGACAGCCGCGCCGGTCGCCGCGCCGCGGACGCTCTGGCCGACCGGTTGCTGGGAGTGGGCGGCCGCGAGCCCGAACCGGCTGCTGCTGTGCTTCCGCTGCATCCCAAAGCACCCTTTCCAGACGCTTTCCTGGTGCAACTGGTTCAGCGGCTGCGCGATCAGGATCCCAGAATCTCACCGGCGCTAGAGTGGCTCGACGACCAACTGGCGGAGGCGGGAACGACTGCTGACGCCGTCGTCCGCGACGAGCACCAGAGGCAGGTGTCCGGTAGCGTCTCTGTGCGCAACATTATCACCAGCATGCGTCTCATCTCTGATGTGGATTGGACGGAGCTGTTCGAACGCGTCAGCCTGGTCGACGACGTGTTCGAAGCCGGGAGCCCCTTTGGGGACATGGATTTCCCGACACGCAATCTCTACCGGAGCGCCGTCGAACACCTCGCGCGCAGCTCCGATCTCACCGAGCTTGAGGTCGCGCATGGGGCCGTGGCGGCTGCATCTCGGGCGCCCAAGACGGACCACGCGGTGGGCGATGCCCGGACGGCAGATCCGGGTTACTATTTGATCGCCGGCGGCCGGCCTGGGTTCGAAGCGGCGATCGGCTTTCGACCACCTGTCCATTCCTGGCCTGGAAGAATCTATCGCGCGTTGGGGATCGGCGGCTATGTCGCCGCGGGCGCCGCAGTCGCGGCCGCCCTTCTGGCTATTCCGCTCACCATTGCCGCCGCGGGCGGTCTAAGCGCGATTTGGCTTCTCGTCCTTGCAGTTGTGGGACTGATCCCGGCGGTGGACGTCGCTGTCGCCATCGTGAACCAACTGGTGACTCAAGGGTTTCGCGCGACCCTCCTACCGGCGATGGCGCTGCGCAGCGGAATCAGCGGGGATCTCCGCACGCTGGTGGCCGTGCCAACTCTCCTGACCTCCGTCGCGGAAATCGGGGAATTGGTCGCCCGGCTGGAGGTCCACTATCTGGCAAGCCCCCCGGGTGACCTCCACTTCGCACTGCTGTCGGACTGGGCCGACGCGACCAGCGAGCACGTAGACGGCGATGGAGAACTCCTGGCGGCGGCTCAGGAGGGTGTCGCCCGCCTGAATCGGCGCTACGGGCCAGCTGCGGGCGGTGAACGCTTCCTCCTGCTGCACCGGCGGCGGGTCTGGAACGAAGGCGAAGGGCGCTGGATCGGATGGGAGCGTAAGCGCGGAAAACTCTGTGAGCTCAATAGGCTCCTTCGCGGCGCTTCGGACACGACATTCCTCTTGCCGCCTGCCGTGCCATCAACGGTCCGCTTCGTCATCACGCTCGACTCGGACACACGTCTCCCGCGCGAGACCGTCGGGCGCCTTATCGGCAAGATGGCTCATCCGCTCAATCGACCGCGTTTCGACGCTGAGTTGGCGCGAGTCGTCGAAGGCTACGCCGTGTTGCAGCCGAGGGTGACACCAGCACTGCCGGTGGGACGGGAGGGCTCGCTGTTCCTTCGTGTCTTCTCGAGCGCTTCCGGCATCGATCCGTACGCCGCGGCGGTCTCCGACGTGTACCAGGACCTGTTCGGCGAAGGGTCCTACACGGGCAAGGGCATCTACGATGTGGATGCCTTTGAGGCGGCGCTTGCTGGCCGTGTTCCCGAATCCAGCCTCCTCAGCCACGACCTGTTCGAGGGGATTTTCGCCCGCGCGGGGCTCGCTTCGGACGTGGAGGTCGTGGAGGAGTTTCCCGCCCGCTATGAGGTTGCGGCCCAGCGTCACCATCGCTGGGTCCGTGGCGATTGGCAGCTTCTGCCATGGATCGTCGGGCGCGGGCCGAGGGGGGCCTCCCATCGATCGCGACGCGGCGTTCCCGCCATCGGCCGCTGGAAGATGCTCGACAATGTCCGACGTTCGCTCTCCGCGCCGTCGATCGTAGCGGCGCTTGTCGTTGGCTGGGCCCTTCCCATCGACGCCGCCGTCACTTGGACGGTCTTCATTCTGTCAACGATGGCGCTACCGCCTCTGATCCCGGTGATTACGCGGCTCGGCCCACGCCGGCCCGGCGTGGCGTTTCTCAACAACCTGCGAGCCTTGGGGGCGGAGCTGCGTCTCGCGGTGGTCCAACTCGGCTTGATGATTGTCTTTCTGGCGGACCAAGCCTGGTTGATGGGAGACGCCATCGTCCGCACCCTGATCCGCCTCACGGTGACCCACCGCCACCTGATGGAATGGGTTCCGGCGGCCCAGGCAGCGTCCGGTTCCAGTCTGGGGGTGCGCGGCTCCTACAAGCGGATGGGCGGCGCATTGCTGATCGCCACCGCGGCGATCAGCGTGGCCTTGATCTGGGGCCACAACACCTGGCCCCTCGCCTCGGCGTTTGCGCTCGCCTGGTTCGCCTCTCCGGCGGTGGCGTTTTGGGCGAGCCTCTCGCCGCGAGTGTTGGGCCGGCGTCCGTTGGCCGAGGCGGACGCCCGGTCTTTGCGACTGATCGCCAGACGGACATGGCGCTTCTTCGAGGACTTCGTCACGCCCGCCGAAAATGCCTTGCCGCCAGACAACTTCCAGGAATCGCCGGAGCCTGTGGTGGCCCACAGGACCTCACCAACCAATATCGGCCTTTACCTGTTGTCGGTCGCTAGCGCGCGGGACTTCGCCTGGATCGGAACCGTCGAGGCCGTAGATCGGCTGGAAGCGACCCTGGCCACCATGGCTCGCATGGCTAAGCATCGCGGTCACCTGTACAATTGGTATGATACGCGTGACTTGCGTCCGCTCGATCCGCAGTACGTATCCTCGGTCGATAGCGGCAATCTGGCCGGACATCTGATCGCTTTGGCCAACGCCTGCGGTCAATGGCGAGGGGACACGTTACCAGAACAGCGGCGGTTCCAAGGTGTCGCCGACGCTCTAGATTTGGTCCGGGACGAGGCACGTCGATTGCGCGATCTGCGCGATCTGCGCAAATCGCAAGACGTGTCGTGGCGGAGGCTAGGCGAAGAGATCGAACGTCTCGCGGGCGGTCTGCTTGAAGCAACCGCGCTCGGCGGCACGGTTGAAGGGCGTGTTGAGAAATTCTCGGAGCAGGCTGCGATCCTGGGGGACGCGGTTCGTGAAATTGTCCTTGAAGAACACGACGACGCTGGCGCGGATCTGCAGTTCTGGGCGGACGCCGTAGGCGCCTGCATTGAAAGTCATGGGCGTGATCGCCGGGCGCCTTTGGCCGCTCCGCTTGTAGCAAGACTTCAGGCGCTTGAAGATGCCGCGCGGTCGATGGCGATGGCGATGGAATTTGGCTTTCTGATCGACCCCGACCGCCTTCTGCTATCGATTGGGTATCTGCCGTCCGAGGGCGCGCTAGATCCGAGCTGTTACGACCTCCTTGCTTCTGAGGCTCGGCTGGCAAGCTTCATGGCGATCGCTAAGGGCGACGCGCCCGCCCGCCACTGGTTTCGCCTGGGCCGCGCTGTGACGCCGGTGGCCAATGGCGCGGCGCTGATCTCGTGGTCCGGATCGATGTTCGAGTACCTGATGCCGTCCATCGTCATGCGGGCGCCGGCGGACAGCCTTGTCGAACAGACCAATCGGCTCGTCGTCCGCCGTCAGATTGACTACGCGGCGACACGGGGGACCCCGTGGGGCGTATCGGAATCTGCCTACAATGCGCGCGACCTCGACTTGACCTATCAGTATTCCAACTTCGGCGTGCCTGGCCTCGGCCTAAAACGCGGGCTCGCCGACAACGCCGTCGTTGCGCCTTACGCCACCGCCCTTGCTTGCATGATCGATCCTCAGGCGGCAGCGCGCAACTTCGAGCACCTCGAAGCTCTCGGCGCGCGCGGTCGCTATGGATTCGTCGAAGCGCTGGACTTTACCCCGGCCCGGATCCCGGACGGCGGGACTGTCGCCTTAGTGAGCGCTTTCATGGCGCACCACCAGGGTATGACGATCACTGCGATCGCCGATACCCTGCTGGATGGCTTGATGCGCAGCCGCTTCCACGCAGAGCGCATGGTGCAGGCGACGGAGCTCCTTCTGCAGGAGCGGGCGCCTCGCGAGGTTACCGCGACGCCGCCGTTGGTTTCCGAGACCACCTCTGAAGCGAAGGTCCGCGAGATTGAAGGGCCTGCTGCTTGGCGCAACACCAGCCCGCATAGCGCCACCCCCGCCACGCAGTTGCTGTCAAACGGCCGCTACGCGGTCATGCTGACGGCCGCGGGATCTGGCTACAGCGCCTGGGGGGATCTAATGGTGACCCGCTGGCGAGAGGACGCCACCAGCGATGACTGGGGCTCGTACGTCTTTCTGAAAGACGTCGCCAACGGGGACGTCTGGACGGCGGCGTACCAGTCGATCGGGAGCGAGCCGGAGGCTTACGAGGTCACGTTCAACGAAGATCGGGCCGAGTTTGCCCGCCGAGACGGGGCATTCGCGACCAATCTCCAGGTGCTTGTCTCTGCGGAAGACGACGCAGAGGTGCGCCGCGTGACGATCTCAAACCTCAGCGATAGCGCCCGCGAAGTCGAGGTCACATCCTACGCCGAACTGGTTCTGGCGCCCCAGGCCTCTGACGTGGCGCACCCGGCCTTCTCCAAGCTGTTCATCGAGACCGAGCACCTCGCCGGACTGGGCGCCATTCTCGCTACGCGGCGGCAGCGGTCACCGACGGAGCCTCAGGTCTGGGCAGCGCACTTGGCGGTTGTCGATGGCGAGGCCGTGGGCAAACGTGAGTTTGAGACAGACCGAGCGCGATTCCTCGGTCGTGGCGGCAGCATTCGTGCGCCCGGCGCTATCATGAGCGGCCGGCCGCTTTCAGGCGCCACCGGCGCGGTGCTCGATCCAATCTTCGCACTGCGCCGGCGTGTACGGATTGCGCCCGGGGCGACAGTTCGCATTGATTTCTGGACGATGGTCGCCTCGTCCCGCGAAGCGGCGCTAGATCTGGTCGACAAGCACCATGACGTGGGCGCGTTCCAGCGCACGGCGGTTCTGGCCTGGACCCAGGCCCAAGTGCAATTACACCACCTTGGCATCAATCGAAACGAAGCGGGCCAGTACCAGCGTCTTGCCGGTCACATGCTCTACGCCGCGCCGATGCTGCGTCCGCCATCTCAGACCATCGGCAGCGGGAGTGGCGGTCAGCCGGGTCTGTGGTCTCTGGGGATTTCCGGCGACTTGCCGATCATTTTAGTCCGGATCGATGACGTCCATCAGTTGGGTCTCGTGAAGGAGGCGCTTCAGGCCGTCGAGTATTGGCGGATGAAGCAACTCGCGGTCGATCTAGTGATCCTCAACGAGCGCGCTTCATCCTATGTACAAGAACTGCAGATCGCGCTTGAGACCTTGGTGAGAGCGAGCCAGTCCCGGCCACAGATCGGCGACAAGCGGCCACCCGGGCATACCTTCATGCTTCGGTCGGACCTTGTTCCGCCCGAGGCCCGAGCCCTCCTTGGGTCCGTCGCGCGGGTCGTACTGGTAGGCGACCGCGGGCGGCTGGTCGATCAACTCGAGCGAGCTTCAGACGCCGGGCTTGCGAGACGCGTCCCTCCAAGGCGCCCTCTCGCCACCTCCCAGCTTCAAGTGTCGCGTCCGGCGCCGGGAGTGGAATTTTTCAACGGACTTGGTGGCTTCGCCGAAGACGGCCGAGAATATGTGACGATCCTGGGGCCAGGCCAGTCAACGCCCGCCCCCTGGATCAACGTAATCGCCAATCCAGGCTTCGGCTTCCAGGTGTCGGCGGAGGGTGGCGGCTACGCCTGGTCGGTGAACAGCCGCGAACATCAGCTAACGCCCTGGTCGAATGACCCGGTGACCGACCGACCTGGTCAGGCCTTCTATCTGAGAGACGAGGATAGCGGAGATCTGTGGAGCCCCACAGCGCTGCCGATCAGGGATGAAGCGGCGACCTATGTTGCGCGGCATGGCTGGGGGTATAGCCGGTTTGAGCATACCTCTCACGGGATCGCCGCCGAGCTGCTGGAGTACGTGCCGCTCGCCGACCCGCTGAAAATCTCCCGGCTGAAACTGCGCAACCTCACTGGCCGCGCAAGGCGCCTCTCGGTGACAGCGTATGTCGAGTGGGTGCTCGGACCCTCACGGGCGGCAGCGGCGGCCTTCGTAACGACGCGGGTCGATGCTGAAAGCGGTGCGATACTTGCGAACAATCCGTGGAACCCGGCGTTTGGCGAACGGGTCGCCTTCGCCGATCTTGCGGGACGCCAGACGGCCTGGACGGGTGACCGGCGAGAGTTTATCGGCCGAAATGGGACGCTGGCTTGGCCTGCGGTCCTGGCCAACGGCACTTTGCTTTCGGGGCGGGTCGGCTCCGGCCTCGACCCCTGTGCCGCTCTACAGACCACGGTCGAGATTGCGCCGAACGGAGTCGTCGAGATCGATTTCTTCCTCGGCGACGCTCTGGACGAGACCGAGGCGCGGTCACTGATCGCCCGCTACCGCGAGGCCGATCTGGACACGGTGCTCTCCGACGTCCGGGCCTTCTGGGACGATATCGTCGGCACGGTTCAGGTGAAGACCCCCGACCGGTCGATGGACATCATGCTCAATGGCTGGCTGACCTATCAGACCCTTGCCTGCCGGGTCTGGGCCCGGTCGGGGTTCTACCAGGCCAGCGGGGCCTACGGCTTCCGCGACCAGTTGCAGGATTGCATGGCCCTGGCCACGGTGCGGCCATCGATGACCCGTGAGCACCTGCTGAGAGCCGCGAGCCGGCAGTTCGGGGAGGGCGATGTCCAACACTGGTGGTTGCCTCATTCCGGCCAAGGCGTGCGGACGCGGATCTCGGACGATCGGGCCTGGCTCGCCTATGCAGCGGCGCACTACATCAAGGTGACTGGTGACGCCGCCATACTGGATGAAGTGCGACCCTTCCTGACCGGTCCGATGCTTGAGCCGGGCGAGGGCGACAGCTTCTTCCTGCCGACCGTAAGTGATGAACTCGGCAGCCTCTACGAACATTGCGCTCGCGCCCTGGACGCCAGTCTGGCGGTCGGCCGCCACGGACTGCCGCTGATCGGCGGCGGCGATTGGAACGACGGCATGAACCGCGTCGGCGAGGGCGGAAAGGGTGAGAGCGTATGGCTCGGCTGGCTATTGTACGCCGCGCTGGGCGACTTCGCAGACGTCGCTGTGATCCGCGGTGACAAGGCGCGAGTCGCGAAGTGGCGGGCGCACACCAAGGCGCTGAGCGACGCCCTTGAACGCGAGGCCTGGGATGGCCACTGGTATCGGCGAGGCTGGTTCGACGATGGCTCCCCGCTCGGCTCGGCGACCAGCGAGGAGTGCCGCATCGACTCCATCGCCCAGTCGTGGGCGGTCCTGTCCGGCGCTGCGCGGCCGGACCGCGCGGCCCAGGCGATGGAAGCCGTTGATCGCGAATTGATTCTGCCAAACGACAGACTGGCCTTGCTGTTCACGCCGCCGTTCGATCATTCGGCGCCTGACCCTGGCTATATCAAGGGCTATCCGCCGGGCCTGCGCGAGAACGGCGGGCAGTACACCCACGCCGCCCTATGGTCCGTGATGGCTTTCGCGGGCCTGGGGGAGGGCGACAAGGCCGCCGCCCTCTTCGGGCTGCTTAACCCGATCAACCACGCTCGTACACGCACCGACATGCATCGCTATAAGGTCGAGCCCTATGTGGTCGCGGCCGATGTCTACGCCGCACCAGGCCACGTGGGGCGGGGCGGCTGGACTTGGTACACGGGCTCGGCCGGCTGGATGCAGCGCGCTGGCGTCGAGAGCATCCTTGGGCTTCGGATTGAAGGCGGCCTGCTACGGCTCGACCCCTGTATCCCAGGGTCCTGGCCTGGCTTCAATATGACATTACGTCATGGTGCGTCACACTACGAAATCACGGTCGAAAACCCGCAGGGCGTGCAGCGGGGGGTCGCGGTCGCCGAATTCGATGGCGTGGCGATCGCGGCGAGGCCGGTGTCAGTCCCCCTGGATGACGACGGCGCCGTTCATCGCCTCGTGGTCCGGCTCGGGTGATCGATCAGGGCTGCAAGGCGAGACCGTGAACCTCATCAATCCGATGGCGGCCCGGGGCCCTGAGTGGTGACGGGCAGGCCAATTCGATCCGCATCAGAGGCCGCAGGCGCGGGACGCGGGAGCCAAAGGAGATAGAAGCTGATGTTAGGCGATGTCGATCCAGGGCTCACCTCATATGTGGACGACCCCCTCCTCGCAAGTTGATAGGCAGTCGTTTGGATTAGATCTGTAGGGTCCCGGAATGAGGTGGCGCGGGTTGATCTTGAAGATTGACGGGTCTTTCGTCCAGGCCTCGCAGATCACCTGGTAGGGCGTTCGCCATCGCAGGACCTTCAGGTGCTTGGCGAAGTTGTAGGCGGTGACGAAGACCACGACATGGACCTTGAGGCTTTCCAGGTCGTCGTAGTGGTAAATCTTCACCGTGGCGTCCTTGATGGTGCGGTTTATCCGCTCGGCTTGGCCGTTGGTCCACGGATGGTAGGGCTTGGTCAGCCTATGCTCGATACCGTTTTCGATGCAGACGCGGCCGAAGATGTGACCGCCGGCGGAGCCGTGGCCTTGGCTATCGCGATATGTGGGCAGGTCGGCGAAGGCCATGCCGTCGTCGGTAAGCACGATATGGATCTTGTAGGGGAAGGCCTCCACGACGTTCCTGAGGAAGGCTGAGCTTGCCATCTTGCCGGCTTTGTCGTGGAACTCGACGTAGGTGAACTTCGAGACCCGGTCGATGGCCAGGAACATGATCGGCTTGCCGTCGGCATGGCGCAGCTCGCAGCTGTCGATGTGGACATAGCCGATCTCGTAGGTCTTGAACCGCTTGCGCTTGTTCTTGGTCTCTTCGACCGGCAGCCGGGAGATGCAGTGGCGCTGCAGGCAGCGGTGCAGAGCGCTGGGGCTGAGGTTGGGAATGGTGTCCCCCAGGCAGCCGAGCACGTCGTCCAGCGGCAGCAGCGTCTTCTGCCGGAAGGCCACCACGATGGCTTCCTCGGCCGGCGTCAGAACCGGCTTTTGGGAACCTTCGGCCCCATAGGCGCATCGGCCGTCGTCGTGCGCTGGCGCCACTTGCGTACCGTCTTGGGGTTCACGCCGTAGCGGGCGGCAAGGGTCCGGCTACTCTCTTGCGACGCTTGGGACTCGGCTCGAACACGCGGTGCGGGCGCCGCCGTGAAGAACGCTTGCCATAGGCCATCCTCCTCCTGACGAGACAGGACCGATGATGCACCATCAGAATCCGGGACTACACACCTAATACCAGCTTCCCCGATTGCCTGATTCAGGATTCAGCGTTGGGGATGGTTCCCAAGGCTGCTGTGGTCCGGTTGCCCGGAAGATCGTGTTGTTCTGGAGGCTCGGGTTCGCGCCCCGACGTCGCAGCAGCGTGACGTGCTTCGCGCACGGATAGTGTTGCTGGCTGACGAAGGGCGCTCGACGCGTTCGATCGCCAAGGCGGTGGCGGTGATGCCGCGCACGGTGAGCCTGTGGCGCGGTCGCTGTGGGCGCGAGGGGCTTGCGGGACTGGCGGAAAGGCCGCGCCCCGGGCCGCCGGCCAAGTACGACGCCCATACCGGACGGCGGGTTCTGGCGGCTTTTGGATCGGCCGCCGCCGGCGGGGTTCGCCCGCTGGACGGGGCCGCTGATCGCCGCCGCGTTGGGGGATGTGCATGCCCAGCACGTTTGGCGGGTGCTGCGCGCGCAAAAGCTCGACCTGGCGGCCAGCAAGTCCTGGTGCGGGAGCCGCGATCCGGATTTCGTGGCCAAGGCCGCAGACGTGGTCGGGCTCCACATGGCGCCGCCCGAAAATGCGGTGGTGATCTGTGTTGACGAGAAGCCGTCGATCCAGGCCCAGGAGCGGGCGCAGGGCTATCTGAAGCTTCCCAACGGCCGGGCGCTCAGCGGCCATAGCCACGACGACAAGCGCCACGGCACAGTGAGGTGGCGCCGGTTCTCCGCACGGTTTGGCGGCTTGGCTAAGGTTGGTTCAGGTTCAGGTCACGCCGCCAGTTTGGGCTCGAGGTTGGCCCTATCTGGGGCGAGCCCCGGATAGGGCGGCGCCTGGATTTGCCCACAGGCCTCGTCGGTGGTGGCCCCGGCAAGGGCCGAGTGGGGCCGGTTGGTGTTGTCGTAGCCGATCCACTTGGTCAGGCCGGCCCGCAGCTCCGATCCGGTCTCGAAGGCGTGGATGTAGACGCACTCGTATTTG
>JACMOF010000592.1 GCA_014378155.1 Caulobacter sp.
ATGGCCGACGCTCGCATCCTGACCCTGCTCAAGCCCAGCAAGCGTGCGGGCTTCCTTGAGTTGCTCGCCGACATGGCTGTGTCCGACGTCCACGGCGAGCCGGAGGTCAAGGTCAAGAAGACCAAGGCTCCCAAGGCTGAGAAGGTCGCCAAGAAGGACAAGAAGCCCAAGAAGGAAAAGGCCGCCAAGAAGGCGGCCTAGATCCGCGTCGGGCTTCAGTCGATCCGCATGGACAGTTCCACGTCCTCGGCGAACGGCGTGGACACATAGCCTGATCCAGGCGAGCGCACCCGCGCCAGGTAGTCGGGGCTGTAATCGGCGTTGTCGGCGACGATCAGAGCGCCCGGCTGCAGGCGGCTTTCCACCAGGGTCAGGATCTCGGGATACAGCGCCTTGGCGCCGTCCAGCAGCAGCAGGTTGATCGACGCCGGCAGGTCTACGCTGAGAGTCCGCAGGGCGACGCCTTCGCGAATCTCCACCAGGTCGATCAGGCCGCCGGTGGTCAGGTTGTCCCGGGCCCGGCACACCTTGGACGGCTCGAACTCGGTGGTGATCAGCACGCCGCCGCCATTGTCGCGCAGGGCCGAGGCAAGATAGAGGGTCGAGACGCCGAACGAGGTCCCGAACTCGACGATCGTCCGCGCCTTGCCGCTGCGGGCCAGCATGTAGAGCAGCAGGCCCGTCTCGCGCGACACGGCCAGCGGGAAGTCCTTGAGATGGCCATAGAAGTCGACATAGTCCGTCTTGCTCTGCATCAGGCGCCGATGCTGTTCGACCGACAGGGCGGCCGCCAGGGGGCTGTCCATCGGCGAGGCGGGTTCGGCCTCCGCGAACAGGCGATCCAGTAGAGGCGCCACCGGCGCCGTGGTCAGGGTGTTCATGGGAAATTCCGTTGTGAAGGGCGCGTCCTTGCGCCGCCTCGGAAAATGCGACTAATCCGTCAGATTAACTATTCGCATACGCGAAAGCCTCTATGATCGATCGTCCAAGCGCCCGGATTTCCTCAAGAAAGCAGCCTCGGCAAGCCCGCTCGACCGAACTTGTCGCCGCCATTTTGCAGGCCGCTGTTCAGGTTCTGGCGAAGGAGGGCGCCGGGCGCTTCACCACCGCGCGGGTCGCCGAAAAGGCCGGCGTTAGCGTCGGGTCGGTCTATCAGTACTTCCCGAACAAGGCCGCGATCCTGTTTCGGTTGCAAAGCGACGAATGGCGCCAGACCACCGATTTGCTGCGCGCCATCCTCGAGGACAACGACCGTCCGCCGTTGGAGCGGTTGCGCAATCTGGTCCACGCCTTCATCCGCTCCGAATGCGAGGAAGCGGAGATGCGCTTGGCGCTGAGCGACGCGGCCCCTCTCTATCGCGACGCGCCTGAGGCCCAGGACATCAGGGTGGCGGGCGCCGAGATCGTCCAGGCCTTCATGCGCGAGGCGCTGCCTGGGGCCTCGGACGCCGTGCGCGCCGTGGCCGGCGATCTGATCAAGGCCACGCTGAGCCAGGTGGGCAAGGCCTTTTCGGAAAGTTCCCGGACAGATGCCGAGATCAAGGCCTATGCTGACGCAATGGCCGACATGTTCCGCGCCTACCTGGAGCGGCTGGGGCACGGCGCCGCTCGAAAGCCTTAGGCTGGCGCCCATTGAAGCTCTAGACTTGCTGCACGCCGATAGGACGGCTCGGCCTGCTGGACATCCCGGCGCGCGAGCGCCCTGGCAGGGAGCGCGCATGGCCAAGGGTCAGAAAAAGTCCAACAAGGAAGTCCGCAAACCGAAAGCCGACAAGAAGGCCGCGCCAGCCGCCGCGTCGCCGTTCATCGTCACGTCCGGGAAAAAATAGGGCGCTCCGCAAGGGGGCCTACGCCGTCTTCGTGCGACTGGCGTCTTCGGCGAACGCCCCGAACAACGGGTCCCACTCCACGATCGTCAGGTCGTCGATCAAGCCCTCGACGGCGAAGGGATCCTCGGCGACCAGCCGTTCGACCGCCTCGCGGCTGTCCACGGTCGCGATGATGAAGCCGGCGCGCTTACCCAGGCCTGTGACGGGCCCGGAGGCGCGTATCAGCCCTGCATCGATCAGGCAGCGCAGATAGTTGACGTGGGAAATGACGTGCTGGCCCCAGCCGTCGCCGTCGGGGTGCGTCATGGTCACGAGGAAAAAGGCCATGCGGAAGGCTCCCATCCGAACTCGGGTCGGCCGCTAGAGCATTTCCCGACCTGACTGCGTCAGGCCGTGAGCTCTCATCTTTTGTTTTGACACATTTTTCTGTACGCGAACCGGAACCACTTCGCTCGAGAAATGCTCTAAAGGCGAACCGCCCGCCTCGCGTCGGCGGGGCAGGCGGCTGTGGTTAGCCTGAGCGGCGAACGCCTAGGCCGGCTGTTTGACGCCGGCTTCGTTCAGCCATTCGAGGATCTTGGCCTTGGGCATGGCGCCGACCTTCATCGACGCCATCTGGCCGCCGCGGAACAGCATCATGGTCGGGATGCCGCGCACGCCGTAGCGCGAGGGGGTCGTGGGGCTGTCTTCGATATTGACCTTGGCCACGGTGACGAAGTCGGCCAGTTCCTCGGAAATCTGCTCCAGGGCCGGGGCGATCTGCTTACAGGGACCGCACCATTCGGCCCAGAAATCGACGAGCACGGGCTTGTCGGCCTGCAGCACGTCGCGTTCGAAGGATTCGTCGGTCACCGCTAAGGTGCTCATCGGTTGGCTCCATCTGCGCCTCGGGGGCGGGCGCGCTAGAAAAACGTCAGGGTCGGGGATTCGCCGCCCATCTTGCAGCAAGATTTAGGGGCCCGCGCCCCTCACGGCAATGATCTAGAACAGCCTGGCCAAGGCGTCGGCCATAACCTTTTCTGGAACCGCCATGAGTTTGGGGCCGTCGGTCCAGACGATCGCCGCCTCGATCGGTCGATCGGGGAACACCTCGGCCAGCACGGCGGCATAGATGGCCATCTGCGACAGATGGGCCGGATCGGCCTCCTCGATGCGGGCCGGCGACGGGCGGTTGGTCTTGTAGTCGACCACCAGCACCCGGTCGGGCGTCACGATCAACCGATCGACGCGACCTGAAATCTTCAGGTCGGGCGGCAGGCGCGCGGCGCCCCCCGCGAGCGCGACCTCGGCCCGCGAACCGGGGCCGAACACCCGGGCGAACCGGTCGTCCTCCAGCACCCCGAAGGCGGCGGCCGCCATCTCCTGGCGCTGATCGTCGGTCAGGTCGCGCTCGGCCTGGAGCAGACGCGTCGCGGCGGCCCGCCGCCCCCCGGGCTCCAGATCGGGCAGCAGCTGCAGCAGCCGGTGGATGATCTCGCCGCGTCGATAACGGCCGAGGCCTTCGACGGCCGCCAGGGGAGACGGCGCACTGCCCTTGGCCTCGTCCTCCAGGGTCGAAGGCGCGGCATAGCGGGCGGCGGGCGTTTCGGGCTTCGCGGGGGCCAGGGTCCAGGGTGGGGTCGGGATGACGGTGGGCGCGGCGATCGCGGCCGTGGCTTCGCCCCGCATGGGATCGGGACCAAATCTGCGTCGCCCCTCATCACCGATCTCCCGCACCTGGGGTTCGATGTCGGAATGGGCGAAGGCGGCCTGGGCGGCGGCGTACCAACCCCCGACGTTCTCGTCCTTGGTCCGCGCGTCGATCCGGCCGCAGAGGACAAGCCGATCCCGCGCCCGGGTCAGGGCCACGTAGTAGAGGCGAAGAGCTTCCTCGGCGTCCTTCTTCTCGCGGCGCTCGCGGGCCATGGCCGAGGGTTCGCAGTCATTGGCCTTGCTGGCGCACCACAGGAAGCCGCCGTCCTGGGTGGCCATCAGCGGCGAGCCCCGCGCCCCGCCCTTCATTGTAGTTTCGGGCAGGAAGACGATCGGCGCCTCCAGCCCCTTGGCGCCGTGGGCGGTCATCACTCGCACCTCCCGGCGCGCCCCCTCCATCTCGCGCTTGACCACGATGTCGAGGCTGGCGAAGTCAGCGACCAGGGCCTCCAGGTCGCGCACCCCGCGCTGCTCGGCGGCCAACACCTGGGCCAGGAACTCGTCCAGCGCCTCGGCGGCCTCCTGACCCAGGCGCGTCAACATCTTGGCGCGGTTGGAGCGCACGCTCTCGTCCACCTTGCCCAGCAGCAGGGCGTAAAACTCGAACGGCTGCTTGCGGCGGGATTCGATCAGGGCCCAGCGCAGAAGGTCGCGCGCAGCGGCCCAGACCGGCTGCTCGGCGGCCCGTCGCTCCAACG
Source organism: Caulobacter sp. (assembly GCA_014378155.1). Classification (GTDB taxonomy): domain Bacteria; phylum Pseudomonadota; class Alphaproteobacteria; order Caulobacterales; family Caulobacteraceae; genus Caulobacter. Next base: position 4,220 of record JACMOF010000592.1, read on the forward strand.
CCCGCCAAAGCGTGTCCGGCGAGCGGCCCTTGGCCAGGGCGTACAACGCGTCGTCCGACAGGCCGCAGAACGGGCTCTTCAGCAGGGCCGCCAGCGTCAGATCATCGTCCGGGAACAGGCAGAACCGGCCCAGGGCCAGCAGGTCGTCGAACACGATATGGGCCGACAGCGACAGGCGATCGGCGCCGGCCACCGGCACGCCGCGCCGCTTCAGCGCCCGTAGCACTTCCTCGAACAACGCCTTGCGCCGGCGAACCAGCACGATGACATCGCCCGGATGAGCCGGCCGCCAGACCTTGTCTTCCTTGTCGAAGACGGCGTCGCCGCGGGCGATCAGCGCCGCGATTTCGATGGCGATCTTCTCGGCCAGGCGGCGGTTGGCGCCATGCTCGCTCTCGGCGTCGAGCGGCGCCGCCCAGGCCTCGCGCTCCTCGCCCGGCGCCTCGCGCTCCAGCGGCCACAGGTCGACGCAGCCCTTGTGATCGATGCGGTGCGGCTGGTGGCGAACCACGTCCTCGCCGGCCGGGGCCGGCACGCCCGAGCGGGTCTCCGGCGCCGAGAACAGAGCGTCGACGAAGCTCAGCACCTCCACCGTCGAACGGTAGGAGGTGGTCAGAGGCACGGCCTTTCCCACCCGGTCGGCGGCGGTGATCTGGGCGATATATTGCTGCGTTTCGGCCAGCAGGCGCTGCGGGTCGGCGCCCTGGAACGAGTAGATCGACTGCTTCTCGTCGCCAACCACGAACAGGGTCCGGGTGTCCTCCCCCGCCCTCCACCGCGCAGCGCCCTCGCCGGCGAAGAAGTCGGAGGTCAGGGCCCGAAGGATGGCCCACTGGTCGGGGGCGGTGTCCTGGGCCTCGTCCAGCAGAATGTGGTCGATGCCGCCGTCCAGCTTGTAGAGCACCCAGGCCGCATCGACCTTCTCGGTGAGCAACACGCGGGTGCGGTCGATCAGGTCGGCGAAGTCCAACGCGCCACGCGCCGCCTTCTCGACCTGGTGCGAGGAAATGTAGAGGCCGGCCAGGCGCAGGGCATCGCTGCTGTCCTCGGCCACCCGGGCGGCGCGCAGCCATTCGCGGGCCTCCTCAAGACGCTCCTGTTCGGCCAGCAGGCGGGCGCGGAGGTCCTCGCGGGACTTCAGGCCCGAGGTCTTGGCCGGCCAGGTCATTGGCGTGCCGACGCCCTTCTCGGTGAACAGCGCCGCGAGGGCCTGGTCGAGATCGGCGTGCGGATCGCCGGCGATCTGGGCCATCAGGCCGGCGCACTTGATGTCGGTCTTCGTCCCGTTCAGCAACAGGTCAGCCACCGAGCCCCACAGGTCGCGGTCCAGCTCGGCCATGGCCTCGGCGGCCACCCGCTCGACGCTGCTGGCGCCGTAGTGGAAGCCGCAGGCCTTCCAGACATCCTCGATCGCGCCCGACGGCCCGCCCTGGGCCTCGAGATAGGCGCCGATCGCCCCGCGCTGGCTCTCGAAGGTGGCGAACATCGCCTCGAAGGCCGCGAAGTCCAGGGCCACCGAGAACCGGGCATAGGCCAGGGCGTAGGGGTCGTCATGGTCGGTGACCCAGGTCGCCACCTGCCGCAGCGCGCCCTGGGCGATGGCGGCCGAGGCGCTGTCGTCCATCACTGTGAAGCCGGGCGACACCCCGGCCTCCAGCGGAAAGCGCCGCAGCAGTTTCTCACAGAAGGCGTGGATGGTCTGGATCTTCAGCCCGCCGGGGGTTTCCAGCGCCTTGGCGAACAGGCCCCGAGCCTTGGATAGCTCGCGGTGGCCGAAACTGGCGGGATCCCGACCCTCCAGCGCGCCCAGTTGCTCGCGCAGCCTGGCGTCGGGCGTCACGCACCATTCGCCCAGCCGCTCGAAAAGCCGGCGCTGCATCTCAGCGGCGGCGGCCTTGGTGTAGGTGACGCAGAGGATGGCTTCGGGCGTGGAGCCGGCCAACAGCAGGCGCGCGACCCGGTCGATCAGGGTCTTGGTCTTGCCCGAGCCGGCATTGGCGGTGACGAAGGCCGAGATGGCCGGATCGGCGGCGATGCGGTGGGGGTCGATCATGAAAATCCTCCCTCTGTGGGGGAGGTGGCGCCCCGGACTTGATCCGGGGCGGCGGAGGGGGGGGTAAACCACCGCCCGGCGGC
>JACMOF010000593.1 GCA_014378155.1 Caulobacter sp.
TCCCGCCATAGTGGGGCGTCAGCCGCCATCTGAACCTCCAGCGGCATCACTTCCCCCTCGAACGGCGCGGGCTCAAGGCCGAACCAGTCGGCGATCCGTCCCCACATCCAGCTCCATCGAAAGACGTCACCATTGACCACATTGAAGGCCTGGTTGGCGGCGGCCGGCGTCGTCGAGGCCCACAGCAGGTGACGCGCCAATTGCCCCGCATCGGTCATGTCGGTGGGGCCGTGCCATTGAGCGGCCGAACCCGGGAAGCGAAAGGGCCGGCCGGTCTCGCGGCACAGGCTGGCATAGACCGCCAGGGTCTGGCCCATGTTCATGGCGTTGCCGACCGCGTGGCCGATCACGGTGTGGGGCCGATGGACGCTCCAGGCGAAACCGTCGCGCGCGGCCGCGGCGAACACCTCGTCCTCTTGGGCATAGTAGAAATTGGCCACGTCCAGCCGGCCCTGCTCCTCGCGGAAGGGGGTCTGGGGCAGCACGCCCTGCCCATAGGCCTCGAACGGGCCAAGATAGTGTTTGAGGCCGGTGACCAGGGCCACGTGCCGCACCGAACCACCGGGACGTAGGGCGTCGAGCAGGTTGCGGACCATGGCGGCGTTGACACGGATGTTCTCCGCTTCGCTGTCCTGGCGTGACCATGTGGTGATGAAGACGTGGCTGGGTCTGGCGTCCTTCAAGGCCTCGGCCAGGGCCGCCGGGTCATGCAGGTCGGCGGCCATTGCCGTGACGCCGGGCGCGGCCTTGGGATTGCGCGACAGCGCCGACACCGGCCATCCGGCCCCCGTCAGGACCTCGACCGTGGCCTGGCCGACAATCCCTGTCGCGCCCACTACCAAAGCGCTATGGCTCATGATCTTCTCCCGGTGTGACTGCGACGCCAACACTCAACGCGCTCGAGGCCTTCTAGCCTCGCGGCGACACCGAAACGCCTAGCCGGCCGTGCAGGTGGCGCTGAGCCGCTTGGCGTTGAGGGTGGCGATCATCGGGATGCCGTTGACGGTCTTGCCGTTGACGTTCAGGCGGAAGCTCTCGGGGGTGTAGGAGCCCTTGGCGGTGACCGGGGCCACACGGCCCTTCTTGTCGGTCCAGGCGCCCTTCAGTTCGATCCGGCCATCCTGGACCACCCGCGTGTCGTAATTGCAGGTGTAGCGCTTCAGGCAGATGCCGCGATTGAAGTTCTCGACATCGGACGGCTTGAGGCAGTGCTGATCGGAACCGACGGGAATCGGGCCAATGCGCGTGTTGTATTCCCACTGTCCGGTGAGGATCGTGGTCTTGGCTCCCGCATGGGAGGCGTTCTGCGGCGCGGCCAAGGCGACCACGCCCCCTAAGGTCAGAGCGGCGACGGCAAGGCCGGAAATCTTCACGAACGGGGCCAGCAAGCGCATGCGGTCGGTCTCCATCAACGCCGTCCCTATATAGGGGCGCAGATGAACCACGTTTGAAGGCGATCTTTGGGCGGTGCTCGCGGCTCGGATCGGTTCGGGCGGCTTGACTCGGGAAGGCCCCTTCGCCTATATCGCCCGCTCTCGCGCGGTGGTCCGTCCACGGCGCGCCCGAATTCATGTTGCGGAGCCTCTTGGCTTCGCCCAAGCCCAAGGTATCCGCCATGTCGCGCCGTTGCGAACTCACCGGGATCGGTCCGATGGTCGGCCACAATGTGAGCCACTCGAACATCAAGACCAAGCGCCGCTTCCTGCCGGCCCTGTCGCCCGCCTCCCTGCAGTCCGACTCGCTGGGCCAGACCTTCAAGCTGCGGATCAGCAACGCCGCCCTGCGCACCCTGGACTTCCGCGGTGGCCTGGACGTGTTCCTGCTGGGCGCGAAGGACGAGCAGCTGTCGCCGCGCGCCCTGAAGATCAAGACCCAGGTCAAGGCCAAGGCCAAGGCCGCCGCCCTGACCGCCGTCGCCGCCTAGGACATTCTCGGCCTCACGGCTGAAGAAAAGGCCCGCGTGGTTCGCCCCGCGGGCCTTTTCGCGTCTGGAGCCTGGTGTCCCGCTCAACTGTCGTAGCCGGCGGTTGTAGGGTCTAGTTTGACTCATGTTCGCGCTCGCCCTCGCAGGGCCTTGCAAGCCTCCCCCGCCGCGCTCCGCACCATCCCCGCCTCGCCGCTTCGCCGCCCCCCCGCCGGCCACCAACGGGTCAACTCGTCAGGTTTCCGCAACAAAACTCGAGCTGGAAATCCTATCGGCTTGAGATCCTTCCGGAAGGACCTGGGCGGATCGTGTGCGAGGTCCAAGTCGTGATGGGCTTCAATGGGGAAATCGCTCGGGTCGAGCTCCAAAACCGCCGACCACACCCGTTCTGATCTATCGCCTCCCAGCGCCCACGAAAAAGCCCTCCCCGTTTCCGGGAAGGGCTTTCTGCATTCGACGATCAGGCGGAGAGGGCCGGTACGCCGCCCCCTCTACAGGCCGTAGCGAATGGGCCTTAGCGCGAATAGACGGCCGGGTTGGCGGCGTTGTAGGCGACCAGCTCCGGGTTGTTCATCTTGCCGACCGCGTCATTGACCGAGGCGCGCACGCACGACGGGTACAGGTAGGTGGCCAGCGACTCGCCGCGCACGGACTGCCAGCAGACGGTCGAGGCGGCCTTGACGATCTCGGCGCGCAGCTCGGCCGGGACTTTGCCAGCGGTCTTGATGCGGATTTCGGCGGCGCCGACGGGCGCAGCGGCTAACAGGGCGATGGCCGAAGCGGCCAGGACGAAGGAGCGGATCATGGGACGAATTTCCTGGTCAGCGGTTGAATTTCAACCCCATCCCGATCCGTTTCCCCCAGCGACTGGTCCAGGATCTCGCCCGCTCTGTCGCCCTTAAGAACTTATAGCTTTCTGGTGGTTACTTATCAATGGTTATGTTGCAGTGCAGAATAAATTCCCGTTGACATGAAATGTGCCGGCAGGAGCCGCTCCCGCGCTGCCGAAACGTCGCGAGAGCGCGCCGGAAGAGAGACCTTAGAGCATTTCCCGACCTGACTGCGTCAGGCCGTGAGCTCTAATCTTCTGTTTTGACGCA
>JACMOF010000594.1 GCA_014378155.1 Caulobacter sp.
CCCGACGCCGTGCTGAAGATGCCCAAGAACATCATCGCCAACCCCAACTGCTCCACGGCGCAGCTGGTGGTGGTGCTGGCCCCCCTGCACGCCGAAGCCAAGATCAAGCGGGTGGTCGTCTCGACCTACCAGTCGGTGTCGGGCGCGGGCAAGGAAGGCATGGATGAGCTGTGGGAGCAGACCAAGGGCGTGTTCGTCCTCGGCGCCCCGCCGCCCAAGAAGTTCACCAAGCAGATCGCCTTCAACGTCATCCCCCATATCGACAGCTTCATGGAGGACGGCTTCACGAAGGAAGAGTGGAAGATGATGATGGAGACCAAGAAGATCCTGGATCCGTCCATCAAGCTGGTCGCCACCTGCGTGCGGGTGCCGGTGATGGTGGGCCACGCCGAGGCCGTGAACATCGAGTTCGAGACCCCGCTGGACGAGGATGACGTCCGCGAGATCCTGCGCGACGCCGACGGCGTGTCGGTCGTCGATAAGCGCGAGGATGGCGGCTACATGACGCCCAAGGAAAGCGCCGGCGAGTTCCCGGTCTATGTGTCGCGCATCCGCACCGACCCCACGGTCGAGAACGGCATCGTGCTGTGGTGCGTGGCCGACAACCTGCGCAAGGGCGCGGCGCTGAACGCCGTGCAGATCGCCCAGCTCCTGCATGAGCGCGGCCTGATCAAGCAGAAACTCCCGGCCTAAGCCGCCCTCCGCAACAAGCGGGTGGACGATTTCAAGGGCTCCCGGGACTTAAGTCCCGGGAGCCCTTTTTCATGCCAATGACAGGACACGACGCCATGACGGCGGATTTGAGCAAAAGCCCGGACGAGGGTCGGACGGCGCTGATCGCCGGGGTGGGTTGCTACCTGATGTGGGGCTTCCTGCCGCTGTACTTCCACCTGCTGGCGCTGCTCGGCGTCGGGTCGTGGGAGATGATCGCTCACCGTACCCTATGGGCCGCGCCCTGGGCTTTCCTCGCCGTGTTGCTGGCGCGGCAAGGCCGGCAGGCGATGGACGTGCTGCGCCAGCCGCGCACCCTGGCGATCCTGGCGCTGTCGACGACCGCCATCTTCATCAACTGGTCGATCTATGTGTTCGCGATCAACGCCAGCCACGTGATCGAGGCCAGCCTGGGCTATTACATCAACCCGCTGATGAACATGGCGGCCGGCGCCCTGCTGTTTCGCGAGCGGATCAGCCGCGAGGGGGCGATCGCCATCGGCCTGGCGGTGATCGGCGTGGCGATCCAGACGGTGGCCCTGGGCCATCTGCCGATCATCTCGCTGGGCGTGGCCTTCAGCTTTTGCCTCTACGCCATCCTCCGCAAGCAGGTGAAGGCCGACGCCCAGACCGGCCTGTTCATCGAGTGCGCCTATCTGGCCCTCCCCGGCCTGCTGTACGTTCTGCATCTGCAAGCCGCCGGCCTGGGGCATTTTGGGGCGACGGCCAAGGTCACGACGCTGCTGATGCTGGCCGGCCCCGCCACCGTCGTGCCCCTGGCCCTGTTCGCCTGGTCGGCGCGCCGCATGCCGCTCAGCGCCATGGGCTTCCTGCAGTTCATCGCCCCGACCATCCAGTTCGCGATCGGCGTGGCCCTGGGCGAAGCCTTCACCCCGATGCGGGCCTTGTCCTTCGCTTTCATCTGGCTGGGCGTCGCGGTGTTCGCCTATGGAGCGTGGAAGCGGACGCGCGGAGTTTAGGTTTGGGGACAGGCGCATGCGCCTGTCCCCGTCCGCGCCTAGAGCATTTCCCGACCTGACTGCGTCAGGCCTTGAGCTCTAATCTTTTGTTTTGACGCATTTTTCTTCACGCGAACCGGAACCACTTCGCTCGAAAACTGCTCTAGAACCTCTTGGCCACCCCGAACGCCAGCTCCAGGTCCGGCGTATCGTGGTTCAGCCCCACATAGGCCGAGGCGTCCAGCTGCAGGTCGGAAACCGCCTTCGGCGTCCAGGCCGCAGTCAGGTCAAAGCTGGCCTCGGTGACGTGACCGGACGGGTCCTCATCGCGATCGGCCCATAGGTCGACGCCCAGGCCGAACGGGCCGATCGAGCGCCCGACGCCCACGGATGCCGCATAGCCGAGATGGCGGCCGCTACCGTCCCTATCAGCCCGGGCGTCAACCTCGGGTGACAGGGCCAATGACCAGTCGGCGTTCAGCGGCAGCGACATCGGAGCGATCAGGCCCCCCTGCCACGCGCCGTCGCCGATCCCGTCGGACCCGACGGGCGCGGTGACGAACGGCTGCAAGGCGATCGAGACGCCGTCACCGCCGGGGTTCTTCAGCGACCACCGTAGGCCGAGGTTCAGGTCGCCGGCGCCCGAGACGGTCGAGACCGCGCCGCTGGTCCGATCCTCGTCGCGGATGCGCTCATGCGCCGTCCAGCTGACCTGTCCCTCGACCGTCGGGGTCAGGCCCAGGCGCAGCTCCAAATCTCCAAAGGCGGTGTCGACGGTGGAGGTCCCGCCGCCCCGGCTCCAGGCGCCGTCGGCCACGCCCAGCTCGGCCTGGAAGCGCCCGACATCCAGAACGCAGGGCGGCGAGCCCTTGCCGGGCCGGTCGGCGCAGAAATCGCGGGTGGCGTCTTGAGCACGAGCGCCGCCCGCCATCGCCAGCAGAGACAGGGTCGTGGCCGTAAAAAGTCGTCGCATCGGGTCGGTCCCCTGAAAGCCGTTCAAAGCGCCGAATAGGCCGCCTGGATCAGCCGAACAGCTCGCGGGTCGCCAATCAGTTCCGTGCCCTGCTTGTTCATCACATAGGCCCCCGACACCCCGCGCGACGGGTCGGCGAAGGCGCAGGAGCCGCCCCAGCCACTGTGGCCGAAGGCTTCCGGCGTCGGGCCATAGAAGAAGTTGGGCGTATTGCGCATGAACCCCGCGCCCCAGCTGATCACGAACGGCAGGACGAGGTCCTGGCCGACGATGCGCTCGGCGCTGGCCATGGCGACCGCCTCGGGCGACAGCACCCGCACACCGTCCAGTTCGCCTCCCGACGCCAGGGCGCCCATCAGCCGGGCGAGCGCTGGCGCGGTAGCATGGCCGTTGGCCGAGGGGATCTCGGCCCGTCGCCAGTCGGCCGTGCCACGTCCGCCGGGGGCCGCCCACTTGGTCATGAAGGCGGCTTTCACCGCATCGTTCATCGCCCCGAACCGTGGCAGGCCCGTGGGCCGCATCAGCTCGGCGCAGCGGGCGTGCTCGCTGTCGGGCAGGCCGATCCACAGGTCCAGGCCCAAGGGCTCGGCGAGGTCCTCGCGCAGCGCCGTTCCCATGGTCCGACCATCGACCCGGCGGAAGATCTCGCCGGCCGTGAAACCGAAGGTCACCGGGTGATAGCCGCTGGCCGAGCCGATCGGCCACAGCGGCGCCATGGCCGCCAGCTTGGCGCAGGTGGCGTCCCAGTCGTACCAGAGGGCGGGATCCTGCTCGTCCAGAAAACCCGACAGCCCGTCCTGGTGCGACATCGCCTGGCCGACGGTGACGTCCTGCTTGCCGGCCTGGGCGAACTCCGGCCAGACCGAGGCCACGGTCTGATCGTAGGTCAGCCGGCCCTGGTCGACGAGGCGGGCGATCAGCAGGGCCGCCACGGCCTTGGTGGTGGAAAACAGCGGCGTCAGGGTGTCCGGGCCAAAGGCGACCTGGTGCTTGCGGTCGGCGTGGCCGCCCATCAGGTCGACGACCACCTCGCCTTGGATCGCCAGACTGAAGCGCGCGCCGAGTTCGCCATGGTTCTCGAAATTGGCCGCGAACGCGTCGCGGACGGCGGAAAAGCGGTCGGGGCAGAAGCCGGTGATGTCGACGGTCATGGGGAGGGTTTAGCAGGTCCTACCCCCGTCGGGGAGGTGACCCGAAGGGCCGGAGGGGGGAGTGAGCTCGGAAGCGCGATCCACCGCCCTCAGTCGCTTCGCGACTGCTCCCCCAGAGGGGGAGCGGTTGGGACTAGGCCAGCCGTTCGATCCGGACGGTCGGCGAGGTCTGCTTGATGCGCGCCGCCATGGCCACGATCGGCAGTTCCGAGGCGTTCCAGATATTGGCCGCCGTCACCGTCTCGGCCACGCCGCCCACGGCGCGGGCCAGGCCGTAGGAGAGAGTCTGGCCTTCGAGGATCGAGGCGGCGTAGAGAGCGGTGAGCAGGTCGCCGGTGCCGCTGGGCGACCGTTCGGCCTTGGCGTGGGCGGCCAACCAGGCCTCTTTGCGGTCGGCATAGACCACGCCGATCTCGCTTCCTCTGTGTACAGACGACACCAGGGTCGGCTTGTTCAGCAGACGCGCGGCGCGCACGGCGGCCTGGGGCTCG
>JACMOF010000068.1 GCA_014378155.1 Caulobacter sp.
CCCCCTACTCCCCCTTCACCGGCACGCACCGCAGGATCACCTTGTCGATCCGCGAGCCGTCCATATCCACCACCTCGGCGTCGAAGCCGCCCAGCTCGACGATCTCGCCCTCGCGGGGGATCCGTCCCAGCCGGTCGAGCAGCAGGCCGGCCACCGTGTGATAGCCGCCCTCGGCCTCGAAGTTCTCGCCCAGGGCGTCGTTGAGCTCGAGAATGTCGACCCGCGCGTCGACCAGCCAGGTGCCGTCCTCGCGGCGCAGGATGCGGGTCTCGGTCTCGTCGTGGTCCTCGGGGAAGTCGCCGGCGATCATTTCCAGCAGATCCAAAGGCGTGATCACCCCCTGGATCGAGCCGAACTCGTCGACCACCAGGGCCATGTGCAGCGGCGTCTGCTTGAACACCGCCATGGCCCGGAGCAGCGACATGGTCTCGGGAATGGCGATGGGCTGCTGGATGTGGCCGCGGATGTCGATCTCGGCGCCGCCCAGGCAGGCGTCCAGCAGGTCCTTCTTGAGGATCACGCCGATCTCGCCGTCCAGATCGTCCTCGCTGGCCACCACAATGCGCGAATAGGGGCAGGCGCGGATTTCGGCCAGAATCTCTTCCTGGGTGTCGGACAGCGAGATCCAGAACAGGTCGCGGCGCGGGGTCATGGCCACGCGGACCGGGCGGTCGCCCAGTCGCATGACCTCATTGATCATCGCCCGCTCCTCGGGCTCGATCAAGCCGGCGTCGGCGCCCTCGGCCAGCACAGTCTCGACCTCTTCGGCGGTCATGTCATTGGTCCGCTCGTCGCGCACGCCCATCAGCTTGAGGATGGCGGCGGTCGAGACGGTGAGCACGGTGACGAATGGGCGCAGCACCGTGGCCATCAAGGCCAGGAACGGCGACATGCGGCGGGCGATGACGTCGGGAAACAGCAGGGCCAGGCGCTTGGGCACCAGCTCGCCGAGGATCACCGAGACGTAGGTCAGGCCGATGACGACGAGGGTGGTGGCGATAGCCTCGGAATGGGGGCCGACGACGGGCTTGTCGTGTAGCCAGACGTCAAGCGCTCCGGCGATGGTGGCCTGGCCATAGGCGCCGGCCAGGATGCCGATCAGGGTGATGCCGACCTGCACGGCCGACAGGAACCGCGTGGGGTGCTCGGCCATGGCCAGGGCGAGCCTGGCGCCCTTGTCGCCCCGGTCGGCGAAGGTCTGGAGCCGAGCGCGGCGGGCCGACACCACCGCAAGTTCGGACATGGACAGAACCCCGTTCAACAGAACGAGGAAGAAGACGACGACGAGCGCGAGGAGGATCATGGTCCCTGGGCGGGTGAAGCGGCCGGGCAGGCCGCGATCCCCCCACTATACAAAAGAAAACGCCGCGGCCCACTGGGGACCGCGGCGCTGTCTTGTTTAAGCTCGGAGCGCCTGGTGACAGGCGCCTCGAAGCCCCGCTCTTACAGAGCCGGCCTACAGAGCCGGACGCGGCATCGTCGTCTTGTTGTGGGCGACGGCCTTTTGAGCTTCGTGCTGGCCGGGGGGCAGCGGGACCAGCCCGCGGCCTTGCAGATAGCCGCCACGACCGGTGGCCGCATCCGAGGTGAAC
>JACMOF010000595.1 GCA_014378155.1 Caulobacter sp.
AACTGGGCGACGCCGCCTTTGGCTCGTGGATCGCGCCCGCCGCTTTGCGTGAAAGCCACGGCGGCGACGTGGTGCTGGTCACCCCGACCGGTATCGCCCGTGACTGGGTCCGTCGCAGCGCCTGGCGCCGCGTCAGCGAGCTTTGGGCCGCCAATGATGCGCCGGCCCGCCGCCTGGACCTGAAGTCGCGCCTGGAATTCGAGGCCGCCGTCGGTGTCGCCGCGAGCGGCGAGTCCAAGGTCGAGCCGATCGAGATCGCCCTGCCCGTATCCAGCGACGTGCCGGACCGGTCCCCGACCAATGGCTCCAAGCCGTCGCCGGTCCAAGGGCTGCAGGAACGCTTCACCTTCGACACCTTCGTGCCGGGGCCGGCCAACGAGTTCGCCCACGCCGTGGCGCGCCGGGTGGCCAGCTGGGCCGACGGCCACTTCAATCCGGTGCTGTTCCACGGCCCCTACGGTTTTGGCAAAACCCACCTGCTCAACGCCCTGGCCTGGGAGGCCATGCGCCAGGCCCCGACCAAGCGGGTGGTCTATCTGACCGCCGAGCGCTTCCTGTCGACCTTCGTGCGGGCGGTGATGGATCGCCAGACCGCCGCCTTCAAGGAAGAGCTGCGCGGCGCTGATCTGCTGATCATCGACGACGTGCACTTCATCGCCGGCAAGCAGTCCAGCCAGGAAGAGCTGTTCCACACCCTGACCGCCCTGGTTGAAGACGCCCGCCGGGTGGTGTTCTCCTCGGACCGGGCGCCCGCCGCCATGACCGAGATGGACGCCCGCCTGCGCTCGCACCTGTCGGCGGGCCTGGTCTGCGGCCTGGAGCCGGCCGACCGCGCGCTGCGCATCGGCATCCTGGAGCGCAAGCTGCAGGCCCTGTCGCGCCAGCACGGCTTCGAGCCCACCTTGCGCGCCGAGGTGCTGCACTTCCTGGCCGACCGCTTCACCGACAGCGTCCGCGAGCTGGAAGGCGCGCTCAACACCCTGTCGGCCCGGGCCGGCGAAGGCGTTTCGCGCCTGACCCTTGATGAGGTCCAGGCGATCCTGCGGCCGCACCTGCGGGCCGGCGAGAAGCGCATCACCATCGACGACATCCAGAAGGCCACCGCCGACCACTACGGCATGAAACAGGCCGACCTGCTGAGCGAGCGCCGCAACCGCGCGATCGCCCGTCCACGCCAGGCCGCCATGTGGCTGGCCAAGCAACTAACCACCCGCTCGCTGCCCGACATCGGCCGGCGGTTCGGCGGCCGCGACCACACCACCGTCCTGCACGCCGTCCGCCGCATCGAGGCCCTGCGGGTGGATGATCCGGTGCTGAGCCAGGATTTGGAAACTTTGACCCGCAAGTTGCGGGGGTAGGATCGATCAAGGGCCGTCCCGCTGGGGCGGCCCTTTTTTCGTGGCTCACTGACTTGCCCCCACTTGGCGACTGCGTCGCCTGTCCGCCCCGTAGGGGGCGTAGCCCCGCACATTCTGAGCTCCGCCCCTTATGGGGGCGGACAGACCGCGAAGCGGTCAGGTGGGGG
>JACMOF010000596.1 GCA_014378155.1 Caulobacter sp.
CCGGACCTGGCCAAGGCGCTGCCACAGGTGGGCACGGTGTTCTCGCTGTCGCCGATCTGGCTGCTGCCCCGGGCCCTGCCGGCCCTGAAGGCGCGCGGCCTGAGCCGACTGGTGGCCTTTTCCTCGACCAGCCGCTTCACCAAGCAAGACTCGCCCGAGGCCTCCGAACGGGCGGTCGCCAAGGCGCTGGCCGATGCGGAAGCTGAGGTGGAGGCGTTCTGCGCCGCCCAAGGCGTCAGCTGGACCATCCTTCGCCCGACCCTGATCTATGTCGAAGGTCGCGACGGCAATGTCAGCCGGCTGGCCAGCCTGATCCGGCGGTTCAAGGTGCTGCCGCTTTCAGGAGCGGGGGCGGGTCGGCGCCAACCCGTCCACGCCGAGGACCTGGCGATCGGCGCCTTGGAGGCGGCCCAGGCGCCGGCGGCCTCGAACAGAGCCTATGACCTGACCGGCGGCGAGATCCTGACCTACCGGGTCATGGCTGAGCGGGTTTTCCAGGGGCTGGGCCGTCGCCCGGCGATCCTGACCCTGCCGCCGTGGCTGTTTCGCGGGCTGCTGACCCTGCTGAAGCCCTTCTATCCCGGCGCGACGGCGGCCATGGGCGACCGCATGGCCCAGGACTTGACCTTCGACGACGGCCCGGCGCGGGCCGACTTCGGGTGGTCGCCGCGAGATTTTCATCCACGGTTCTGACGCGCGGATACCGCATGGGGACACACATTCCTCCCACGGTCAGAGGCAGCGGGATCAGGGCGGCGGGGCGAGTGTGTGTCCCCGGCTAGACCCCGGCCCCTTCCACGTCGCTCAGCACCATGGCGAACGGCGCCTGGGCGCCGTCGCGCTCGACATAGCCGCTGACCAGCTTGTGGTCAGGATTGAGGACGCCCAGATCAACGTCCTCGGTCGGGAACATCACCACGCGCCGGTCGCCGATGCAGATTAGCAGCTCGTAACCGTCATGGGCCCGCCGCGACATGGCCTTCAGCCGTGAATAGTAGGGCTCGCGCTTCCAGGCGACCGGCTTGCCCGGATCGACCACGACGTTCAGCCGCTTGCCGTCCCGGTCCGAATACATCAGGAAGCCCGCCTTGTCGGGTCGCCAGGCGGCGTCCAATCGCTCCGAGCTCAGCCACAGGCAATGGAAGCTTTGGCAGGCCGAGGGCCGGCCGTGATAGTCGCCGCAGCCCGACCCCTTGCGGAACACGCTGCACCAGCGGCCTGCCGGTTTGTCGAGCTCGCTGATGTGCAGCACCTTGCAGCACATGCCGCAGTCGCCGCAGGACTTGGAGGGGGCCACATCGGTCATGCGGGCATCTCGCGCACCAGGCCATGATCGATGTCGCGATCGGCCAGGATCTCGAAGCCGCGGCGGCCCACCAGGACGTAGAGGGCCCCGCCCTTGGCCGCGCCGCGTGCCGCCCAATCGCGGAACGTGCCGTGGAACGGGGCCCTTCGCCAGGCCTCGGGCGAGGCCGGATCGACCTCGACGATCAGGCCCTGACCGGCGTTCTCGCGATGCACCACGAACCTAGCCCGGTCCGGCCGCCAGCGGTCATCGAGGTTGGGCGCCCGCAGCCAGTAGCAGGAGAAGCTGGCGCAGGCCGTGGGCCGGGTGTCATAGATCGCGCAGCCGGCGCCCTTGCGGTAGTAGCCGCACCAGGCGTGCGGCGCCTTGTCGATGGCCTTGACGCCCATCAGCTTGCAGCACATCCCGCAGTCGCCGCAGGTCCTGGCTGGCGTCGCCTCGCCCACTGTCGTCATCCCCTGGATCGTCA
>JACMOF010000597.1 GCA_014378155.1 Caulobacter sp.
GAGCCTCGTCCTCGTCGTCTTCCGCCAGCACCGCCACGCCGCAGCGTCTCGCCCGGAGCAGGGCGTCGTGGCTGGAGGCTTGCTTGCGCACGCAGAACAGAAAGCGCGGCGGATCGACCGACAGGCCGGTGATCGAGCTGACCAGCAGGCCGCGCGGGGCGCTTCCATCCCAGCACGAGACGATCGCCACGCCGCTGGCCAGTTGGGCCAAGGCGTCCTTGAACGCCGCCGGATCGTCCGGCGGCGCATGGAGGTCATAGGGCGGTTCCGTGCGGGACGAAGCGTCCACCGGCCAAGCGTGACTTGTCCAAGCGGCGTCGCCCAGCCGGCGCGAATCCGCGTCGAACGCCATCGTCCTAGCCCGCCGCAGCGGCCGGCTGGGCGTCACGCTCGGCGACCAGCCCGCGGACCAGAGGGATCAGGTCGCGGCCATAGGCGACGGCGTCGTTCAGAGGATCGAAGCCGCGGATCAGGAAGGTGGTGACGCCCAGGTCGTAATAGTCGAGCAGGGCCTCGGCCACTTGCTCGGGCGTTCCGACCAGGCCGGTGGAGTTGCCGGCCGCGCCTGTGACGGCGGCGACTCCGGTCCACAGGCGCTTGTCCAGGCGCGTGCCCTGCTTGGCGGCGTCGAGCAGGCGTTGGGAGCCGGCGTTGGGCGGCGTATGGCCCGAGGTTGGCAGGCCGGCCTTTTCGCGCAGGGCCTTGGCCTGGGCGGCGATGTCGTCGGCCTTGGCCCAGGCGGCCTCTTCCGTCTCGGCGATCACCGGGCGCAGCGACAGCGAGAACTTCACCTGGCGGCCATGCTTGGCGGCGGCGTGGCGCACGCGGGCGATGGTCTCGGCGACCTGGGCTTGCGTTTCGCCCCACAGGGCGAAGATGTCGGCGTGCTTGCCGGCCGCCGGGATGGCGGCGTCGGACGAGCCGCCGAAATAAACCGGGATGTGCGGCTTTTGCAGCGGCTTCACCGCGCCGAACGCCTGGACGACATTGTAGTAGTCGCCCTTGTAGTCGAACGGCTTTTCGCTGGTCCATTCCTGGCGGACAATGTCGAGATATTCGCTGGTGCGGGCGTAGCGCTCGTCCTTGGTCAGGTGGTCGCCGTCCTTGGCCAGCTCGTCGTCCGAGCCACCGGTGATGATGTGCACGGCGACGCGACCGCCGGTGAACTGGTCCAGGGTGGCCAACTGGCGGGCGGCGACGGTGGGGGCGGTGAAACCGGGGCGGTGGGCGATCATGAAGCCCAGGCGCTTGGTGACCGAGGCGGCGTGGGCGACAACCAGCTGGCTTTCCGGCGAGGTGGAACCGAAGGCGACCAGGGCGCGGTCAAAGCCGCCTTCGTCATGGGCGCGGGCGACGGCCTCGACATAGTCGCGGTCGATGACCGGGCCGCTGGCCGGGTGGATCTCGGACTGATGCTGGGTGCCGATATAGCCGATGAATTCGACGGGCATGGGGAGGCTCCGGTTTTGTGTGGTGAAACTGTAGGGAAGGGCGTGGGCTAGAAAAGCGAGGCTTTCTCAAGGGTTGGATCAGGGGTGCTCATCAGGCGGCGACCTTGGCGGCGGCTTCGCGCTGCAGGGCGCGCTTGACCGACGGGCGGGCCAGGGCGCGGGCGGCCTTGGCGCTCCAGGCGGGATAGGCGGACGTGTCGATCGACCGCCGCTGGGCCCAGCGCCAGATCACCAGGGCGTAGGCGTCGACGGCGCTGAAGCTGTCGCCCAGCAGCCACGGGCCGGGGCCCTGGGCCAGACGCTCGATGTCGCTCAGGGTGCGGTGGAAGCGGGCCTCGCCGGGGGTGGCCAGGGCGGCCTTGACGGTCTCGTCGTCGGCAAAGCGCTCGGGGCGGGTCGTCTGGGCGAAGGCGACGTGCACGGTGCTGGCGAACCAGCTCATCACCTCATAGGCGTGGGCCAGTTTCAGCGGGTCGGCCAGGGGCAGCAGCTCGCTGTGGGGATAGGCCTGGGCCAGGTAGGTGAGGATGGCCAGCACTTCGGTGACCGGCTCGCCATCGACCGCTAAGGTCGGCACCCGGCCGCGCGGATTGACCTTCAGATAGGCCGGCTGGCGCTGTTCGCCGGTCGCCAGATCGACGCGATGGGCGTGATAGGCGACGCCGATCTCCTCTAGCGCGATCAGCGGCGCGAAGGCCGAGGAGCCAGGGGCGAAATAGAGCTTGAGGGAGGTCTTGGAGGGCATGGGGTCTCGGCCTCAGATCACGAAGAAGCCGTGCGAGCCGTCGCGGGCCAGCTGATCGACCAGGCCATATTCCCAGTCGAGATAGGCCTGCATGGCTTCGAGAGCATGATCGGCGCCCTCATAGGGGCGCTTGTAGACGTCCTCCGGATCCGAGGCGGCGCGCACCAGGCCGGTGTCGAGGCGGCGGCCAGAGGCGGCCCAGGCCTGGGTTCCGCCCCCCAGCACCCGCACCGGGCGGTCGGAGATCTCCTCGACCTCGGCCGCCGCCAGGGTCGCCAGGCGGCCGTCGGGCGAGGTCAGGACGATGGGCAGGCCCTCCGGGATACGCTCGAAGGCCTCGGCCAGCCGGGCGCGGATGGCGAACCAGGCGCCAGGCACGTGGCCCTTGCGGTGCAGGGGGCTAGGGGCGAGGTCCAGCACCACGACAGCGGCGTCGCCCAGCGCCACGGCCAGGTCGTCGGGGCTGAGGGTCTCGACGGTCGGGAGGGTCGGCGAGGTCGGCGCCCAAACTCCGGTCTCCAGCGCGCCGTCGAAACCGCCGTCCAGCACATAGACGTCCCAGCCCAGCTGCGAGAGCCAGGAAGCGCTCATGTCGGCGCGGGGGCCCAGGTCGTCGGCCAGCACGATGCGGGCGCCTCGGACGGGCGCGAAGACGTCGGTCTCCTGCACCAGCTGACCGCCTGGCGCGCTGCGGAAGCCGGGCAGGTGGCCTGCGGCATATTCCTCGGGCGTGCGGACGTCGAAGCGGTAGAGGGTGCGCTTGCGTTCGGTGGCCAGGTCGATCAGCCCCTCGGCGTCGATGCGGCGCACGCCGGCCCGGTAGGCGACGTCGCGGGCCTTGGCGCGGGCCTCGTCCAGGGTCTGATCAGTGACGGGCGGGAACTTGCGGCTCTGGCCGTGCTCCAGGGTCTGCTGGGCCAGGGTCCAGCCGATGGTGCCGTTGCGCAGGGCGAAGACCGGGTTGGGCACGCCGGCATTGACCAGCGACTGGGCGCCGATCAGGCTGCGGGTGCGGCCCGCGCAATTGACGATGATGGTGGTGGCGGGATCCGGCGCGATCTGCCGGGCGCGCAGCACCAGCTCGGCGCCGGGCGTGCTGATCCCGCCGGGGATGCTCATGGTGGCGTATTCCTCGAAGCGGCGGCTATCGAGGATCACGTGGTCGGCCTTGGCGTCGATCAGCTTCTGGACGTCGGGGGCGGGCAGGGACGGGGTGTGCCGCCGCGCCTCGACCAGTTCGCCGAACGCCTTGCTGTAGGAATTGACGTCCTGGAACAGCTCGTAGCCGGCCGCCTTCCAGCCTTCGAGCCCACCCGCCAGCGCGCGAACCTGGGTGTAGCCCAGCGCCGCCAGTCGCTTGCCAGCCGGCGAGACCAGGCCTTCGCCATTGTCGTAGAGGACGATCTTGGTGTCGTTCCTCGGCACGCGGTCGAGGATCTCCAGCTCCAGCCGGCTCAAGGGCAGCTGCGAGGCGAACAGCGGATGGCTGCGGGCGAAGGGGTCTTCCTCGCGCAGGTCCAGCAGGGCGATCTCGCGGCGGGCGATCCAGTCCTGGCGGACCTCGCGCGGGGTGACGGTGGGCAGGGTCATGACGCGGCCTCGGTCAGCAGCTTGGAGCGGTCCCAGAGGTTGGGCAGGGTGTCGTTGGCGTAGCCGGAGACGAACCGCTTGGGTCGCCCGTCGGTGTCGTAGGTGGCGCGCTGCACGGCGCCGATATTGGCCCCATAGACGTGGATGCTGATCGACACCCGGTCGTCGAAGGCGTTGGTCACCTGGTGCACGTCGCCCACGGCCGGCGACACCGCCTCGACCTCGCCGCGCTCCAGGCGGTGGACCGGGCCGACGGCGCCCAAGGCCTCGCCCCGACGCTCGAACCGCTGCGACAGCTCGGCCCCGCGCAGCACCCCGACCAGGCCCCAGACGGTGTGGTCGTGGACCGGCGTGGCCTGGCCCGGACCCCAGACGAAGCTGACCACGCTGAACCGCTCGCGGCTGTCGCAATGCAGTAGATACTGCTGGTAGTGGGCCGGATGCGGCTGCGCATAGGCGTCGGGCAGCCAGTCGTCGCGAGCGATCAGCCCCGCCAGCAGCCGTCCGCCCCCGGCGACGGTCAGCTCTTCGTCCGTGGTCTGATCGACCAGGGTTCCCAGGGCGCCGATGAAGGCAGCAAGACGGTGCAGGCGGGGCGCGCTCATCGGATCACAGCGCGTATTTCAGCGTGATCAGGAAGGTCCGCGGGTCGGGATAGTTCTTGTAGAAGACGCCCGTCGAGGGCGTGTAGGTGACGCTGACCGGCTCGTCGGTATCCAGCAGGTTGCGGCCCGACAGCTGCAGGCTCCAGCGCGGGTCGGGCGACTGCCAGGTCACCGTGCCGTTCAGGAAGGTCTGGGCCGGGGCCTCGTCCTGTGGACGCTGCAGGGCGCTGAAATAGGTCTTGGTCTGGTACTGGGCGTTGAGGCCCACACGGATGCTGCCGGGAATCGAGCCCAAGGCTTTTGGCGGCACGTCATAGGTCAGGCCGCCCGAGACGCTCCAGCGCGGCGAGTTCAGCAGGCGGTGACCATCGGCGTTGACGCCCAGGCCGCCGGCGTTCTTGTAGGTGTCATAGACCCCGAACAGGTAGCCGGCCGAGGCCTGGACCCCGAGGCGCTCGGTGACCCGCACGTCGCTTTCCAGCTCGACGCCATAGGTGTGGGCCTTGCCGGCGTTGCCGCGCACCGAGTTGCCTGGATAGGCCGGATCGCTGTAGCTGACCTGCAAGTCTTTGTAGTCGTTATAGAACACCGCGAGGTTGACCCGCGCGCGGTGGTCGAACAACTGGGTCTTCAGCCCGGTCTCGTAGGTGTTGACGTTCTCCGGGGCGAAGGGCCGGCTGGCCAGGTCCAGGCGGGTGGCGCGGTTGTCGAAACCGCCCGACTTGAAGCCCTTGGAATAGGTCACGTATTGCAGGACGTCTGGCGTCCACTGGAACTGGGCCGACAGCTTGGGCGTCACGGCCGAGAAGATCTTGTCGGCCTGGCCGGCGATCGACTGGCCCGTCACCTGGCCGGCCAGGTTCAGCACCTTGTTGTCGAAGGTGAATTGCTTTTCCTCATTGGTCCAGCGCAGGCCGCCGGTGAGGCTGAGGCGGTCGCTCAGGGCGTAGGTCGCCTCGCCGAAGATCGCATAGGCGTCGGTGTTGGTGATGTTGTGGGCGCGGGCGAAGTTGTAATTGCCCGGCGTGACCACCGGGTCGGTCGGCAGGGCGTTGCGGCGGCTATAGCCATCGCGCTGCACGAAGAACCGCTCATGCAGATAAAAAAGCCCGCTGGTGAAGGTCAGCTTGCCGTAGTCGCCGTTCAGCTGGAGTTCCTGGGTGGCATACTGGTCGTTGTAGTGGATCAGGTTCTTCTGGATCAGCGCCGCCTGGCCGTCATTGTCATAGGCCACGGGATCGAGGTTGAAGCCGCCGTAGGAACTGATCGACTTCAGTTTCAGGTGGTCATTGATCTCGTACTGCACCCGCAGGGCGCCGCTGATCTGGTCCAGGTCCTGCTTGGGCTCGACCTCGGAATAGGAACGGTCGTTGCGGAACAGGGTCGGCTGGACGACCGGCACATAGCTGCGGGTGTCGCTGCGGTCGCGGGTCGCGTTGACCGTCAACTGCACGTCCAGCCGGTCAGTGGGGGTCCACCGCAGCTTGGCGCGGTAGGCGTCCAGCTTGATGCGGTTGACGTCGTGATTGAGGGTCGGGTCGAAGGTGACGCCGTCGCGTTCGTGATGGATATAGGACAGGCTGCCAGCCAGCTTGCCGGCCACCAGCGGGCCCTCGATCAGGGCGCGCACATCGACCGCGCCGTAGTTGCCCAGGCCGACATCGGCCTTGGCGCGGAAGGCGTCGCCGGGGTCGCGGGTGATGACCCGCAGGGCGCCGGCGCTGGAATTGCGGCCGTACAGCGTGCCTTGCGGGCCGCGCAGCACCTCGATCCGCTCCAGGTCGTTGAACTCGATCATCGAGCCGATCTGGCGCGGGATGTAGACGTCGTCGACATAGACGGCCAGCACCGGCTCCTGGATCGGATCGCTCTCGCCCACCCCGCGCAGGGCGTAGGTCTGGGTGGTGTGGCTGATGGTGACGCGGCTGATGCTGAAATTGGGGATCTGGCCCGACAGGTCGCGGATATTGTCGATCTTGCGGTCGGCCAGCACCTGCGGGCTGAAGGCCGTGATGGCGATGGCGGTCTTCTGCAGGTCGGTGGCCCGGCGCTCGGCGGTGACCATCACCTGTTCCACGGCGATGGCGGCGACGGCATCGACGGCCACCAAGGCAGGGGGCGGCGCGGCGGGCGTCGCGGCCTGGGCGGCGGTGGTCAGGGCCAGGGCCGAAGCGCCGGCCAGAAAGTAGATCGAAGTCGAGCGTAGCGACATGATTATCCCCGTTCTTGTTGAGCGGGATATGCCGCGACGGCTAGTAAAGCCTCAATGCATATAAAATCTATCGACACGTAGTTTAGCTCATATCGTGAAGACGAATATGAACTATGAATATTATCAAGCATCGGGAAGGTAGCTGTTCAAGCGATCGTCCCAGAGCGGACGCACATCGACCTTGCCGGGGATCAGGCCGGCGGTCGCGAAGGCGTCGGCGACACCTTGCTGAGAAGCGATGGCGGCGTTGTTGATCTTGTGAAGGTGGAACGGGCTGCTGCGTTCCTGGAACTCGCGCAGATAGAGGGCGGCCGGCACGCCGGTGGCGGCGGCGCGGACTTGGGCCCAGCGCGGGCCATCGGCATTGATCCAGTCGATGATCTTGCCGTAGCGCTTCAGATAGTCGCCCAGCGCCTGGCGCTTGACCGCGTCGTCGAGCGTCGGCTTGGCGGCGGCCACCAGATAGGTGCCCGACAGGATGCCGAGCGCCGGGCGCAGCACCC
>JACMOF010000598.1 GCA_014378155.1 Caulobacter sp.
GCCAGCGCCACCGCCAGCTTGGGGCCGATGCCGACCAGCAGCGTCAGATCGTCGGCGGTCGCCTCTACGGTCTCGACAGCGGCTTCGACCACGGGTTTGGCTATAGCCTTTGCGGTTTCCACAGCTTCGGTCGTAGCGACTTCGGCGGTATCGAGCGTCTCCTCGATCGCTTCAGCGACGGCCTCGATCACGGGCGCGGGTTCGACGGGCTCCGCCATCTCGACCGGGGCGAGGTCAAGCGCGGGCGCCTCGATGACTGGGGCAATGAAACGTTCGGACCCCGGCGCCTTGAGCGAGGGCGCCATCAACGCCTCGACATTGACCGCCTCGCGCCAGCGCGCCGACCACCACCACCAGGTTGCGCCCGCCATGGCGGCGCTACCGAACATCAGCCACAGGGGCGAGACGGCGCCGGCCAACAGATAGGAGCCTTTTTCAGGGTCGAGCTTGGCGGGTTCGGGCAGGAATGAGAGGGTCATGGCGCGGGCTCCAACAACCGTTTTGTTGCGGCGCAGCATAACACGGTTTCCCGTATCGCAAGCGCGAAAATCTTGACCCTAGGTCAAGCCCGCAGCGCCCAGCGCCAATCCAGCGGCCACCATCACGGCGACCACCGCCAACACCGGCATGCGCAACGCCAGCACCAGCCCGCAGGCCAGGCCTGTCAAGCCGAGCGCCCCGAGATTGAGGCTGGCCAGGTCCGGAAGTTCAGTGCGCAGCGGTCCCCAGGTCTTCACCCCGCCGACCCTGAACAGCAGGTGGATGGCAAACCACACCGCCAGGTTCGCGATCACGCCGACAGCGGCGGCCGAGACCAGGGCCAGGGCCCGTGCTGGCCTGGGCTTGGTCCTCAGCCGCTCGACGAACGGACCGCCGGCGAAGATCCATAGGAACGACGGGGCGAATGTGGTCCAGGCGGCCATCAAACCCCCGGCCAAGGCGGCGAGCCAGGCCCATCCTTCCGGCGCGGTCTGGTAGCCGCCGACGAAGCCGACGAACACGAAGACCAGCACCAGCGGCCCCGGCGTGGTCTCGGCCAGGCCCAGGCCGTCGAGCATCTGGGTTGGGGTCAGCCAGCCATAGGACCCCGCCGCCTGGCCGACATAGGCCAACGCCGCATAGGCTCCGCCGAAACTGACCACCGCCAGCGTGCTGAACACCCCGCCGATCCGGGCCAGGGGCGATCCCGGCGCGACAGCCAGCGCCAGCGCCACCGGCGCGAGCCAGACGGCAAGGCAGATCACGGCCGTGCGCCAGGTGGGCCGCGCGTCCACCGCGTTGGGCTCAGCCTCGACGACCGGGCCGCCGCCCAGGGTCAAACCGGCCGCGCCGGCGGCCAGGATGATCAGCGGGAACGGCAGGGCGGTCGCAGTCAGGGCCAGGAAGGCCAGGCCGGCCGCCCACCATCCCGCCGCGCCCTTGATCGCCCGGCCGCCCATGCGGATCACGGCCTGCAGCACCAAGGCCACCACGGCCGCCTTCAATCCCAGCAGAGCCGGTCCGGCCCAGGCTTCGCGGCCATGGGAGACGTACAGGGCCGACAGCCCGAGCATCACCAGCAGGCCCGGCAGCACGAACAGCAGCCCCGCCGCGATCCCGCCGCGCACGCCATGCAGCCGCCAGCCGAGCCAGGTCGCCAATTGCTGCGCCTCGGGTCCGGGCAGCAGCATGCAGAAGCTGAGGGCGTGGGCGAAACGCGCCTCGTCGATCCAGCCGCGCTGCTCGACCACCTCCTTATGCAGCAGGGCGATCTGGCCGGCGGGTCCGCCAAAGCCGAGACACCCAACCTTCAGCCAGACCCAGAACGCTTCACGGAAGGTGGGGCGGAAACTGGGGCTGGCCGATGGCGTCACGCGCGCCAGATCCTCGCCTTGGCGCCGACGTCGCCGAGATTCCCGGCCAACCAGGTCGTGGCCTCGGTGATCGCCGCTTCCGTGGACTTCGGCGCGCCGACCATGACCATCGCGCAACCGTTCATCTTCATCGGGTCCGTCAGTGGGCGAAGGCGCAGTTCGGCAGCTAGCGCGTCGTTGGTGACGGTTTCCATGGCGCGCATGAAGGCGTCGAAGGTTTCCAGGTCCTTGAGCGGCATCCAGGCGGCGATCACCGCGCGCCGGTCCTTGGCCAGCACCGCCTTGGTCGTGGCGACGATCTGGGCGTAGTCGTCGCTGCGCTCGAACGGCGGGTCGATCAGCACGAAGGTCCGGCCGCCCTTCCCCGCCAAGGCC
>JACMOF010000069.1 GCA_014378155.1 Caulobacter sp.
CATGCCCGAGACGCCCCCCGCCCAGAGGCTGGAGCCCCCGGAGGAGGCCCCGGATCGCTTGTCCGCCCACTCCAGCGACTGGCGCACGCCCTGGGGTCAGATCAACCGCTTCCAGCGCAACGATGGGGCTATCGTCCAGACCTTCGACGACGCCAAGCCCTCGATCCCTGTGCCCTTCGCCTCGGCCCAATGGGGCTCGCTGGCCTCGTTCGGGGCCAAGCGCTATCCGGGGACCAAAAGGTACTACGGGACCAGCGGCAACAGCTTCGTGGCGGCGGTGGAGTTCGGCCCCCGCGTCAAGGCCATGGCCGTTTCGGCGGGTGGCGAGAGCGGCGATCCGGCCTCGCCCCACTTCGCCGACCAGGTCCCGCGCTATGCCGGCGGCGACCTGCGGGAGGTCTATTTCTATCCCGACCAGCTGGCGGGTCACACTGAGCGCCGCTACCGGCCAGGCGAAACGCGTTGACAACTTAGACTTGAGTTTGCGGCCTTAACAGCTCATGATGGCAACTTCACAGGGGTTGCTCATGCTCGGCGCTGATGGATTCCGGACGGCCTTGGTCGGCTGCGCGGCGTTGGTCCTGGCCAGTTGCGCCGTGTTCGCCCCGCCTTATGACGCCACGCTCGACCAGAAGACCACCACCGCCTACGAGGGCGTGGCCAGGCTGGCGGCCGAGGCCGAGATGGGCCTCTACCAGGACAAGGCCACCTATACCGGCAAGATCGGAACCTATGCCGACATCCAAGCCGCCTTGGCCGTGGCGGCTATCCGCGCCGGCTCAGCGCCGGTCGGCGGCAAGCCGGCGGGGCAGGCGCGCGACCTGACGGTGAGCTTTCTGAAGGGCTGCAGCGGCCAGGTCTCGGGCCTGGCGACCCTTCACAAGACCTTCGGTATCGTCACCGGCACGGGGGCGACGACGGCGATGATGGTCAGCTGCGACCAGGCGGCCAAGGCCGTCGGCGCGATGAAGAACTAAGGCGGGCTCCGATGACCGACTTCGCGTCCCTCGACATCGACAGCGTCGATCAGCTGGTCTCCGTGCTCGAAGATGAGCTGGGCGGCGTCTCGACCCAGTGGTGGAACGCCAACAAGGCCGTGGTCGCCGGCTATCTGCGCAGCCTGGCCGAGGCGACGATGCAGACCCGGACCGCCCTGTTCAATCAGCAGATCCCGCCCGAAGCGGCCGACATGATCATCCACAACCAGGAACTGGCCTTCAACCAGACCCTGCAGTTCACGAAGTTCACGACCCTGGTGTTGGCGCAGCAGCTCCTGAACGCGGCGTTCAAGGTGATCGGCTGGGTGATCTTCAACAAGACGGGGATTAACCTGGCGCCCAACCTGGTGCAGCCGACGGATGGCGCCGGCGGCTGAGGCGCGCGTGCTCCCTCTCCCCGTGGGAGAGGGAGCATGCGCAGACGTTCGATCTATGCCCGAACCCGGCCTAGCCTTCGCGCTGGTCGCGCTTGGCCAGCACCCGCAGGCGCAGGGCGTTGAGCTTGATGAAGCCGCCGGCGTCGCGGTGGTCGTAGGCGACCTTGCCCTCTTCGAAGGTGACCAGGTCCTGGTCATAGAGACTGTAAGGGCTTGTCCGGCCGATGATCGAGACATTGCCCTTGTAGAGCTTGACCCGCACCTGGCCGGTGACCTTGGCCTGGCTGTAGTCGATGGCCGCCTGCAGCATCTCGCGTTCGGGGGCGAACCAGAAGCCGTTGTAGACGAGCGATGCGTACTTCGGCATCAGCTCGTCCTTCAGGTGCATCGAGCCGCGGTCGAGGGTGATGCTCTCGATGCCACGGTGAGCCGCCAGCAATATCGTGCCGCCTGGGGTCTCGTAGACGCCGCGCGACTTCATGCCGACGAAGCGGTTCTCGACCAGGTCCAGCCGACCCACGCCGTTGTCGCGGCCCAGTTCATTGAGCTTGGTCAGCAGGCTGGCTGGTGAAAGCGCCACGCCGTCGATGGCGACCGGGTCGCCCTTCTCGAAATTGATGGTGAAGACGTGCGGCTTATCGGGCGCGTCTTCTGGCGCAATGGTGCGCATGTGGACGAATTCGGGAGCCTCGACGGCCGGATCTTCCAGCACCTTGCCCTCGGACGAGGAGTGCAGAAGGTTGGCGTCGACGCTGAACGGCGCCTCGCCGCGCTTGTCCTTGGTGATCTGGATCTGGTGCTTCTCGGCGAAGTCCAGCAGGGCCTCGCGCGACTTGAAGTCCCACTCGCGCCACGGGGCGATCACGTGGATGTCGGGCTCGAGCGCGTAATAGCCGAGCTCGAAACGGACCTGGTCATTACCCTTGCCGGTGGCGCCATGGCTGACCGCGTCGGCGCCGACCTTGCGGGCGATCTCGATCTGCTTCTTGGCGATCAGCGGCCGGGCGATCGAGGTGCCCAGCAGGTACTGGCCCTCATAGACCGTGTTGGCGCGGAACATCGGGAAGACGTAGTCGCGCACGAACTCCTCGCGCACGTCCTCGATGAAGATGTTCTCCGGCTTGACGCCCGCGGCCAGGGCCTTGGCCCGCGCCGGCTCGATTTCCTCGCCCTGGCCCAGGTCGGCGGTGAAGGTCACGACCTCCGCGCCATATTCGGTCTGCAGCCACTTGAGAATGATCGAGGTGTCGAGACCGCCCGAATAGGCAAGCACGACCTTCTTCACGGGCTTGGCGGCCATGGGCGGGAGTCCTTTTAGAAAAACACAAAAGTCGGAGAAACAAGGCTCGCGGGGGCGTTTAGCGCGGTTTCGCGACGATTGAAACGCTAGCGTTGGCGCCAGACGCTCAGAGCTTGATCTGGCCTTCCTCGGCCAGCTGGTTGAGCGCGCGGCGGACCTGGGTCAGGTGGACCACCGCGAAGATCGCCGCCAGGATCGCCCGCACGCACAGCAGGATGATCGCCACGTCCAGCCCCGCCGGCTTGCGGCTCTCGGCCATCAGCCACAGGCTGAGCAGGAAGGTCGCGGCCGGCAGGGCAATCAGCGCCGCTCCGCGCGAGGCCCGCCACACCGTGGCCCCCGCCGGCGACCACAGCACCGGAAGCTTGACGTCCTTGCCGATCTTGCCCCAGGCCATCCGCGAGGCCCCGGCCATGATCGACAGCGACAGGATCCAAAGCACGTCGCCGATGACGCCCAGGAGGTTCACGAGCGTGTCTCAGCACGACGGGCTCTTTGAGGTTTGACCGCCGCAAGCCATCCCGCTTGCATGAAGACTGTCCCAAACAGCCAAAAAATCACAAAGCCTGACGCGAGATCGAACGCCCCATCCTCACGGACGAAAGCAGGGATCAGGCCTCCACCCAGAACAGCCATCGAGAGCGGCCCCCAGATGTGAAGCCGGGAATTCTTTCGCGTGCACGATCCCCACTGGCGTGTCTGAATTTCCTCGAAGGGCTTGGTCAGACGCCACGCCTTGCCCGCCAGCATGGCGCACGCCGCAACGACCGCGACCCAAACGCCTAGCAGGATCGCGCCTGCGGTCATCTAGACCGTCACCTGCGCGCCCAGCTCGACCACCCGGCCCGGCGGGATCTTGAAGAAGTCGGTCGGGTTGGCGGCGTTCTTCATCAGAAAGATGAAAATCCGGTCCTGCCAGAGCGGCATGCCGCTATTGGCCGACGGCACGATCGAGCGGCGGCCCAGGAAGAAGCTGGTGGCCATGATGTCGAACTTCAGCCCCTGCTGCTTGCGCAACAAGGCCAGGGCCTTGGGCACATTGGGGCTTTCCATGAAGCCGTAGAAGATCTCGACCTTCTTGAAATCGGCGTTGATCGCCTGGGTGCGGATGCGGTCGTCCTCGGCCACCCGGGGGGTCTCGGCGGTACGGACGGTCAGCACCACATTGCGCTCATGCAGCACCTTGTTGTGCTTGAGATTGTGCATCAGCGCGACCGGGGTCATGTCAGGATCTGAGGTCAGGAAGATCGCCGTGCCGGGGCAGCGGTGCGGCGCGCGGGCCCGCAGGATCTCCATCAGGTCGACCAGGGGGACGGAGTCCCGGCGGGTCTTGTCGGTGAGGATCTGGCTGCCGCGCACCCAGGTGGCCATGATCGTGAACAGCGCCGCGCCGATCAACACGGGCAGCCAGCCGCCGGTGAAGAACCGCAAGGCGTTGGCTGACAGGAAGGTCAGGTCCAGCAGCATGAAAGGGATCAGGAAGGCCAGGGCGGCGGGGGTCTTCCAGTTCCACAGCCGGCGCATGACGATATAGGCCATGCAGGTGGTGACCACCATGGTGCCGGTCACCGCCAGGCCATAGGCGTGAGCCAGGGCCGACGAGGTCTGGAAGGTGAACATGATCGCCAACACCCCCAGCAGCAGCATGGTGTTGAGCTGCGGCACGAAGATCTGGCCTGACTGGGTCTCCGACGTGCGCTTGATATCCTGGCGCGGCATCAAGCCCAGCTGGATCGCCTGCTGGGTCAGGGAAAAGGCTCCGGTGATCACCGCCTGGCTGGCGATGACGGTGGCCGCGCCGGCCAGCAACACCAGCGGCAGCCGCAGGAACTCGGGAGCCATCTCGAAGAACCAGTTCAGCTCCGGCATCGGCCGGCCTGCCGCTTCGGCGACGTCGAGGGTGTGGAGGGCGAAGGCGCCTTGGCCCAGATAGTTCACCGCCAGGCAGGGCAGGACGAAGAATAGCCAGGCGGCCTGGATCGGCCAACGCCCGAAGTGGCCCATGTCGGCCGACAGGGCCTCGGCCCCGGTGACGGTCAGGAACACCGCGCCCAGCACGATGAAGCCGGCCATGCCATGGTCGAACAGGAAGGCGACGGCGTAGTAGGGATTGATCGCGGCCACGA
Organism: Caulobacter sp.; assembly: GCA_014378155.1. GTDB lineage: Bacteria > Pseudomonadota > Alphaproteobacteria > Caulobacterales > Caulobacteraceae > Caulobacter. The sequence goes on from JACMOF010000069.1 coordinate 4,802, forward strand.
TGCCGGGATTGTCGGCCAGGTGATAGGCGCCCAGGACCAGCATCACCGCAAACCACACGGCGCAGACCGGGCCAAACAGCTTGCCGACCGTGGCCGTGCCCCGGCTCTGGATGAAGAACAGGCCCAGAAGCATCACGGTGGCGATGACCAGCACCACCTGGGTGGTGACGTGGGCCTCAAGCGCCGGAATGGTCCTCAGGCCCTCGACCGCCGAAAGCACGGAAATGGCCGGGGTGATCACCGCGTCGCCATAGAACAGCGCCGCGCCGGTGACGCCTAGCACGAAGACCAGCGTCGTGCGCCGCCCGATGGCCCGCTGCGCCAGGGCCATCAGCGACAACACCCCGCCTTCGCCCTTGTTGTCGGCGCGCATGATGAACAGCACGTATTTGACGGTCACGACGAGGATCAGCGCCCACAGGGCCAGCGACACCACGCCGAGAATCTCGGATCGGGTGATGCCGTCCTTGGCGGCGGCGTGCAGCGCTTCCTTGAAGGCGTAAAGCGGACTCGTGCCGATGTCGCCGAACACGACACCGACGGAGCCGACGGCCAGGGCCAGGAAACTATGACCTTTTACGGCATGGCCTGCTTGCGGAGGGACGTCACATGGGGCGGCGCTATTGGGAGCGGGTGCGCCAGAGGCTTCGGAAGCCATTCAATCCCTCCGGGGTCGCCCTCGCAAAACGCGGTGCGGAGCCCCATATCGGTCAAGCGGGGCGCGATACACCCAATCCTGCTCCGGTTCAATCGCGACCTGATCCGGTATAACAACGATAGTTTTCGCCCTAGGCGGTTTTTCGCCGCCGATAATTTTTGATTGAACGCGCGAGCGACGCCCTTAGGGTCCTGCCACAGAAAAATGTCCGACAGTCAGAAATTCCCCGTGGCGGCCCACGCCCTCGCCTATCTGGCGCACAAGAACGCCTTTTCGGCGGATCGCGCCGTGGCGAGCGCCGAGCTGGCCGCCTCCGTCCCGACCAACCCCGTGGTGGTTCGCCGGGTCACCGCCATGCTTGGCAAGGCGGGACTGATCGGCGCGCGGGCCGGGGCCAATGGCGGCGCCTGGCTGCTGAAGCCGCCGGAACAGATCACTCTGGACGTGGTGTTGCGAGCCGTGAACGGCTGCGCCCACCTCGGCGTCGCGCCCAAGGGCGTCAAGGGCTGCCCGGTCGGCGAGAAGATTCCCGACGCCTTGCGCGGCGCCATGGCCGCCGCCGACACTGCCGTAGCCGAACGTCTGGCCCAGATCTCGGTGGCCGACCTGCTGTCGGGCGCGGCGAACGCGTCGTCGGTTGCGGCCTAGTCTAGAAGACGTCGGCCGCATTGGCGGTCGGCTTCGCGCCGGGCAGCGCGCGACGCACCAGGATCCAGACGCCTGAGCCGATCGCCGATATGCCAGCGTTCATGAACAGGCCGATCACGAGAAGAAAGGCCAGCACGCCCAAGGCCTGAGCGGGGTTGGTGGCCGCCTGGCCGTTCATGTTGAACATCCCCGGCGCCGTCGCCACCATCAGCAGCCCGAGGCCGGAGAACGCCAACTGACAGGTCGCCGCAATGGTGAAGGTCACCACGAACAACGCCCCAAACGACGCCGATCTCAGATAGGACATTCAGATTTTCCCCAGGGTCAGCAATCCACCTCGTCACCCTGGCGGGTCACATCGGAATTGTCGAGCTGGGCGCTGTCACGCCGCCTGAAGCGGCCCTCAGAATAACTGCACCATAAACTGTTACTGATCTCCTGCCGTCGCCGGGACCGTGATTATGTAATCGCTACCGTTTCAGTTTCGAAACGGCCACCGGTATCACGGGCATCCGCCATGAGCAAAGTCGCCATCGTTTATCGCTCGGGTTACGGCCACACCGCCGTCCTGGCCGAAAGGGTCGCCGAAGGCGTCCGTGACGCCGGCCAGACCCCGGTCCTGCTGAAGATCGAAAACACCGCCTAGGACTCCGCGCCGCTGATCGACAAGATCAGCCAGGCCGACGCCGTCGTCTTCGGCGCCCCCACCTATATGGGCGACGTCTCTGGCGTGTTCAAAGTCTTCGCCGACGCCACCGCCGCCCGAGATCACCCCGCCGGCCGGAGACCGCGAGACCGCCCGCCTGCTGGGCGTCCGCGTCGCCGAAGCGGCCGTGCGCTGGACGCGCGGCGCCCAGCCGGCGCTGAGCGAAGCCGCCTAGCAGACACCACCGTCCATCCTTCCTGATCCCCCAGTCCGAAGGACGGGCCTGGGGCGCTGAGCCCGAGCGCCCACTCGCTTCTTTCGTGCGTTAGGGACGCGCTTGCACCAAATCGGCCGCCGTGCTTCGTCTTGGCGACCCTTGACCTCGCTTGGACATAACCCCGCATGGCCCGCCGTCTCGCCTTGATCACCGGCGCCTCCGCCGGCATCGGGGCCGCCTTCGCCCGCATCTATGCCAGCCACGGCTATGACGTGGCCCTGACCGCCCGGCGGCTGGGCCGGCTGGAGGCCCTGGCCGCCGGGATCCGCCTGCGGTTCGGCGTCGAGGCCTATCCGATCGCCGCCGACCTGGCCGACCCCGCCGGCGTTGACACGGTGCTGGCCGGGATCGAGGCCCAGGGCCGGGTCGTAGACGCCCTGGTCAACAACGCCGGCTACGGCCTGCCCGGGACCTATGCCGCCACCCGCTGGGAGGACCAGGCCGCCTTCCTGCAGGTGCTGCTGGTCTCGGTCTGCGGCCTGACCCACAAGGTGCTGCCAGGCATGGTCGAGCGCGGCTACGGCCGGATCGTCAATGTCGCCTCGCTAGCCGGCCTAACCCCCGGCGCGGCCGGCCACACGCTCTACGCGGCGACCAAGAGCTTCCTGGTGAAGTTTTCCCAGAGCCTGCACCTGGAAAACCAGGCAACGGGCGTGCATGTCTCGGCCCTGTGCCCCGGCTTCACCTGGTCGGAATTCCACGACGTCAACGGCACCCGCGCCCAGGTCAGCCAGTCGCTGCCGACCTGGCTGGGGCTGGGCGCTGACGAAGTCGCCGCCACCGGCTACGAGGCCGCCGAGGCCAACCGTGTCGTCTGCGTGCCCGGCGCGCCGAACAAGGCCATCGCCGTGCTGGCCAAGTTGATCCCGGACGACTGGGCCCTGGCGCTGATGGCCAGCCAGGGCGGGCGGTTTCGGAAGCTTTAGAGCATTTCCCGACCTGACTGCGTCAGGCCGTGAGCTCTAATCTTCTGTTTTGACGCATTTTTCTTCACGCGAACCGGAACCACTTCGCTCAAAAAATGCTCTAGGTTTGCGTTTTGCTCCCCTTTTCGGCCCCACAAGGGGAGGCGATCGCGCAACGATCGGTGCGGAGATTTGGGATTGTCGATCCGGGTTGTGGCGCCTGCGGACCAGACCTCACCCAAAACCTAGCCACCATCGACACTTCCCCCTATACCGCCCGCATGTTTGAAGGCTTCTCCCCCCTCGCCCGCGACGCTCGCGCCTGGCCGTTCGAGCAGGCGCGCGCCCTGCTGGCCCGCGTGCTGCGCCTGCGGCTGTCCGACGCCGAGCGCGATCTCGCCTCGGTCTTGATCAACAGCGGCAAGGCCAACGAAGCCGTCAAAACCTTCCCGGCCTTGGGCCGGGCGGTGATCCTGGAGACTGGTTATGGGCCTTCGGGCCTGCCGCATCTGGGCACCTTTGGCGAGGTGTCGCGCACGACCATGGTGCGCATGGCCTTCCGCGCCCTGACCGACGACGCCATCCCCACGCGCCTGATCGCCTTCAGCGACGACATGGACGGCCTGCGCAAGGTGCCGGACAATATCGAGAACAAGCAGCCGCTGATCGAGGACCTGGGCAAGCCGCTGACGGTTGTCCGCGACCCGTTCGGCACGCACGAGAGCTTCGGCGCCCACAACAACGCCCGCCTGCGCGCCTTCCTCGACGGCTTCGGCTTCGAGTACGAGTTCGTCTCCTCGACCGAGTGCTACAAGGGCGGCAGGTTCGACGAGACCCTGCTGACCGCCCTGGCTCGCTTCGACGCCATCCAGAAGGTCATGCTGCCAACCTTGGGCGAGGAGCGCCGCGCCAGCTATTCGCCGTTCCTGCCCATCAGCCCCTCGACCGGCCGCGTGCTGCAGGTCCCGACGCTCGAGCGCGACGTCGAGAAGGGCACGATCGTCTTCGAGGACGAGGACGGTTCCAAGGTCGAGGTCCCCGTCACCGGCGGCCACGTCAAGATGCAGTGGAAGCCCGATTGGGCCATGCGCTGGACGGCGCTGGACATCGACTACGAGATGAGCGGCAAGGACCTGATCGACTCGGTCAAGGCCTCAGCTCAGATCTGCAAGGCCCTGGGCGGCGTGCCGCCGGAGGGCTTCAATTACGAGCTGTTCCTCGACGAGAACTCGCAGAAGATCAGCAAGTCCAAGGGCAACGGCCTGTCGATGGAAGACTGGCTGCGCTACGGCGCGCCGGAAAGCCTGTCCTACTACATGTTCCAGAGCCCGAAATCGGCCAAGAAGCTGTTCTTCGACGTCATCCCCAAGGCGACGGACGAATATCTCCAGCAGCTCGACGCCTACCAAAAGCAGGAGCCGGCCAAGCAGTTGGATAACCCCGTGTGGCACGTCCATTCGGGCCGGCCGCCGCAATATGGCTCGCCGGTGTCCTTCAGCCTGATGCTGAACCTGGTGTCGGCCGCCAACGCCTCGGACAAGACGATCCTGTGGGGCTTCCTGTCGCGCTATATTCCTGGCGCGACGCCGGAGGGCCAACCGCTGCTGGACCGCCTGGCCGACTACGCGATCAACTATTACGAGGACTTCGTGAAGCCCACGAAGGCCTTCCGCGCGCCGAGCGATCAGGAACGCGCCGCGATCCTCGACTTGGCGACGCGGCTGAAGGCCCTGCCTGTCGGCTGCCAGGACGCCGAGCTGATCCAGAGCGAAGTGTTCGCGGTCGGCAAGGACCACGCCTTCGACCCGCTGCGCGGCTGGTTCCAGGCGCTGTACGAAGTGCTGCTTGGCC